>JAAUTF010000083.1 GCA_012031775.1 Candidatus Altimarinota bacterium
GCATCGACATCGGGCTTTTCCAGCTGGCCAAGAAACTGCCGTGCATAGGTCGACAGGCTCTCGACATAGCGGCGCTGGCCCTCGGCAAAATTGTATCGAAAGCCAACGTGCTCTTGCCCGACCCCGAGAGGCCGGTGATCACCACCAGCTTATCGCGCGGAATGCGCACGTCGATATTCTTCAAATTGTGCTCGCGCGCACCTCGAACGACGATCCATTCGTGCATAGGGCCATATGTGCAGCTCTGTTGACGCAGCCAACCGCCGACACACCTGTAACGCAGCAAAGGTTTGTAATGGAGACGGGGTATGCTAACACGGAAGCAGAGCTGCCGCAACCACGCAACGATACGGTGCCCCCTCGTACGCCCGGTCCTGCTAGCGCACGTTACAGGTCGGGACATTCGTACCATTGCAATGCGCTTTAACTAAATTTATACTTTTGACGACCGCAGTGTAGTGCAGGTAAGGCTGGAGCCGACGAACTCCGCACTTAAGCACGACAAAAGCATCCCGATTTCATACCAAGCGACAAGGAGCAAGGCGTTATGGCGCTCACACGGCGACGTTTCATCGGCAGTAGCGCGGCGCTCAGCGGCGGCTGCAGCCGCCGCCGGCACGTTGCAAGCCACCTTTCAGCACCCGACGACCGTTTCAGCTGCCTGTTCGAGCTTCGGACGAGCGCCGCTCGAAGTGATCGCGCTTAACCGCATGGCCTGGGGGCCGCGGCCCGGCGATACCGAGCGGGTCAAGGCGATGGGCTTTGCGGCGTATGTTGAAGAACAGCTCAACCCGGCGGCGATCGACGATAGCGATTGTGACCGCCGCTTGAGCGAGACACGCTTGCGGATCAAGTACGATGCGGGCGATGGCTACCCGGCCTTGACCGAGAACCGCCCCCTTGTTCACCTCACCAAAAGCAACGCCGAGCTATGGCCACTAGCACGCTACCAGACGAAGACCGATTACCAGGAGCGCCAACGGCCTTACAACGAGGTACGTGTGGCGACATGGCTACGGGCGCTGTACAGCAAACGCCAACTGCTTGAAGTGATGGCCGACTTCTGGCATAACCACTTTAACGTCAAAGCCGACTCGTCGAGCGAAAGCGCGGCCACGTTCCCGGTCTACGACCGTATTATCCGTGACAACGCACTAGGTAACTTCCGCACCTTTGTCGAAACGATCGGTCGATCGGCAGCGATGATGTACTACCTCGACCAAGTTTCGAACCGTGTCGCCGGTGGCGAGGGCGGCAACGAGAACTATTCGCGCGAGTTATTCGAGCTACACACCCTCGGCTCTGATAATTATTTTAAGTTCTACGACAAGCGCTCCGAGGTTGGCGTCGAAGAATACAAAGGCGAGATCTTCGCGCGCGGTTATATCGACGCCGATGTCTACCAGGCCTCGTACTGCTTCACTGGCTGGACGATTCGCAACGGGCACTGGCAGCTTCCGGATGGTGACCAGTACAATACCGGCGAGTATTTCTTCTACGAAGACTGGCACCAGGGCGGAACGAAGCTGGTACTAACGCGTTTCCACCCCGATATCGACATTCAAGACGAGTTTATCGAAGACAAAGCGAACCCGGAGAACGAGGGCAAAAAAGTCTTCGATCTGCTGGCGTTTCATATCGGCACCGCGCGCTATATCTGCACGAAACTATGCAGGCGGCTGATCGGCGACGAGCCATCGCAGGCCATTATCGACGCTGCGGTTGCCGAGTGGATGGAGCATCGTCGCTCCGACGACCAGATCGCGCGCGTGTTACGTGTGATCTTGCTCTCAGACGATTTTAAGAGCACCTGGGGCACAAAAATCAAGCGCCCACTAGAGATGATCTGGTCGTTTCTGCGCGGCGTGGAAGCCGAGATGCTGCCCGACGGCACGCTGCCGCCCGGCGAAGACGACGACATCAACCATTGGGGCGATATTTTCTACCGGGTCGACTTGAGCGGGCATCGGCTCTTCGGCTGGCCGACGCCAACGGGCCATCCCGACCTGATGAGCTACTGGGCGAATACGAACAGTATCCTGCATCGCTGGAACATGCCATATGTGCTAGCGCAGAACTGGGGCGGCGCAGCGCAGATCAATCTGCTCAATTTGGTCGACCCGGCGTGGAGCTGCATCACCATTGTAGACCGATGGATCGCGCGTTATGTTCGGGTACAACATCAACTCGCTGGTGCGCAAGGAGCTGATCGACTTCCTGGCGCAAGAGAACGACCCGAACCAGCCGCCGCAGCCGCGTAAAGACGATAAGGGCAATGTGACAGCACCCGACTGGGACGACGAGGAGTATCTTAGAGATCGGCTTCAGGCGCTGATGCAGCTGCTCGTGATGAGCCCGGACTATCAGCTTAGGTGACAGGATGGGCAGATAGCGTGCCGGGGATCTGTAATGGCGCAGTATGCTGCGCCCTCAACTGCCATCACAACATCAACCTACAAAGGGCATAACAATTATATGGATATCACGCGGCGACAGTTTTTGATGGGGTGCAGCGCGGCGATCGCGGCGATGGCGGGCGGGCGCGTGGCGCAGTTGGCCTTCGCCAACGAAGCCAACCCGATGGCCGGCACCGACGAGATCTTCGTGATGATCTTCCTGCGCGGTGGGCTTGACGGCCTGAGCCTGCTCTCACCCTACAACGATGGAATCTATCGGAGCAAGCGCAAAGGCCTAGCACTGCCGACAAGTGGCGAATTTAAGGCCCTTGCTTTTAATGCGAACAACCCAGCCTACCCTAGCGGCGACTACTTCGGCCTCAACACGACAGCTGCGCCGCTGCTCGAGCTCTACGGGGCCGGTGAGTTGGCCTTCATCCACGCCTGCGGTCTCGACGACGACACGCGCAGCCACTTCGATGCGATGGACTACATCGAGCGCGGCACACCGGGCGAAAAAACCACTTCGACCGGCTGGATCTCGCGTCACCTCGATATCATCGGTATCAACGGCGGCAGCCTGCCGGTGATCGCCGCCGGCTCATCGTCACCCACCTCGCTGCTCGGTGCCTCGGAGGCGGTGGCAATGAGCAATCCAAAGGACTTCGGCATCGACTCGAACTGGCGTTACAACCACGAAGAAAAGGTCGGCACGAGATATCCCTGGGCCGATCAGATGCTCTATCGCAGCCTGGAGAAAATGTATCCGACCAATGGATCGAGCCTGGTGGAAAGCGCTGGTCGCCGCACGATCGAGACGATTGCGACCATTCGTGCCGCAAATGTGGGCGACTACACGCCGGCCAACGGTGCTGCATACCCAAACGGCTCGTTTGGCAACTCGCTGCGCTCGATCGCACAGACCATCAAGCTGGAGTTAGGGTTGCAGATCGCCACCGTCGATCTAGGTGGCTGGGACACGCACGAGAGCCAGGGTGCTTATGGAGACGGCTATTTCGCGCGCCGGATCGATGAGCTTGCGCGTGGGCTGCACGCCTTCTATACCGATCTCGATGCGTTTAAGGGGCGGCTGACAGTGGCTGTTATGAGCGAGTTCGGACGCCGCCTGGGCACCAACGACAGCGACGGAACCGACCATGGACACGGCAACATTATGATGTTGCTCGGCGGCGGCGTGCAAGGCGGCAAGTGCTACGGCAGCTGGCCCGGCCTGGAAGATCTCGACCAGGATCAGGATCTGCGCATTACCACCGATTACCGCACAGTACTGAGCGAAATTCTCATGAAGCGCCTGGGCAATAACAAACTCGGCCAGGTTTTCCCAGGGATGAACGGCAGCGACTACAACCCGCTTAACCTGCTGGAAGCACGGGTCGATCCAGGCCCACCCGATTTCAGCACCCTTATGGCTCCGGGCGGTGCGCAGCGCAACAGCGACGGTAGCTTGAACCAAGAGTACAAGCTCTACCTGCCGATGGTAACGCGTTGCTAAACCGCTGAAGCGTAGATTCACCCGCGCTATACGCCTGTGATGGCACAACATCGGCCTTCTGCATTGCGGAAGGCCGACGTTGTTTTTTGCGCGCTACAGCCGAAGTCAGGAGTCAGAATGCAAAAGTGCTAGCACATCGTCATGCGCTGTGGGCGTAGCGATTGGGCGCAATCGACCTGACCGTCACTCTAAATCTGATTCGGAAGTGGCCCAAACTGGCACTAACGCGCTCAACTCGGCGAGCGCCAGCTGATCGATCGGTTGCTGCAGGCGCTCGATCGCCGCCTGGAGCTGGCCATACCTGGCAGCTGCGGGGGCCTGAATGGTGAGCGCCAGTAAGGCGTTGAGCACAGCGATATAGGCTTGCACAAGATCACCTTCAACAAGCGGAGCAGTAGCAACAAAGCTAAGATCGGCTTCGATCTGGCGACGCGCGGCGGGCCAGTCGAGCACGCCGGGGAAATCGGCGAGCGCAGTCAACACACGAACACTACGTGTGAGCGCTTCGTTGCGGTCTGGAAGTGGCCTGATTGCACTCGCGAACATATCTCCGACGAGCTTGCTTAGAGGCCGGGCTGGCTCTTCCGTGACGACAAGTTGCACCGCCTCGCTCGTGCTTTCATCGTCCTTCCCCTCGACCATGGCGATCAGGGTCGGCAGCGCGGCGTTAAGCAAGGCTTCGATCTCCTGAGCATACGTCATCCATGCGCCGGTCTGCATACGGAACGGATCGGGGATATCGCGCTGCGTGCCGGCGAGCTCGCCGAGCACCGCGACCTGCGCTAGAGCCTGCGGGTAACGCTCACGCAGCACGCGCGCGATGCCGCGTTCGACAGCGAGTAGCACGGTTGCTTCAGCAACAAGCGCAGCGTCGAGCGAGCGCGCCCGATGGCCCCCGATGTCGAGATTGCGCGCTGCCATGGCATAACGCGCCTCAGATTCGGCAGACTCGCCATCGTGGCCGACAACCCCGGCAGACTCGACACGCCACGGGCGTTCTGTACGAGCGAGCAGGCGCATCAGCAGGGCAGCCGTCATCGGAGCGCGCCCGGTGTCGGCGGCTCCGACGATGAGAATAAAAGGATGCGGTACGTTGGTCATACGTTCTATTATACGTCTTCCTGTAATCCTAAACAGCTTGTGAAGAAGCCTGTGTCGGTGCTCGCAGCGTAGCTGCGAGCACCGACACGAGCCCTAACACAACCTATATAGGATTGCTATAGTTCAAGCAGAAAGGGTATTCCTGGCAGCGCCGCTACAGGCGGTGTATAATGCCGATGTTTAGCTAGCTAACTACGTAGAAATAAGTGTATGACACAAACAACATTCGTGCGTTTACGAGCGTTAGGCGCGTCGTTCTTACTTGTTCTGTCGCTTGGTGCTTGTGGTCAGAGAGCGACGGCGTTACCGCCAGCCCCAACCGCAGCACTTGCCGCCAACATTGGCATCACCAGCGAAATCATCGAGCGTAGCACCGCTGGCGCGCCGCGCGCTGGCGAGCTGGCACCAGACTTTAGCTACACGATGGCCGACGGCAGCGCGATCAAACTCAGCGATCTGCGCGGCAGGCCGGTGATTGTGAACTTCTGGGCAACCTGGTGCCTGCCCTGCCGCGAGGAAATGCCCGCCCTCGATCGTGCGCTCCGGGATCATCCTGAGCTCGTTGTTCTGGCCATTAACCGAAACGAAACAGTTGAGGCCATCAATCGTTTTAGCGGCGAAGTTGTGTTAAGCTTCCCCTTAATCGCCAATATTCGTGGCGACATTGGCGACCGTTATGGCGTGAACACGCTGCCACAGACGTATTTTATCAACCAAGACGGCATAGTACACGACCATCATATCGGCACGCTCGATGCAGCACAAATAGTAGAGAAAGTTGAGGCGATGCGATGAACCAGCAACCAGACGAGATCATACAGCTGGCGCAGCAGCGCATCGCGGCCCAGCACCACGCCCAAAAAGCCAGCCGCACCCAGCCCGAGCGACCGTGGCAATATGCGGTGGTAGCCGCCTTTGTGGTGCTTTTGCTAGCCCTGCTCTTCTCCCCCCGGCGCACCGTTGGAATGGAAAATGTACGCCGTGGTGCATGGCATCTGCGCCCAACAGCATAATATTCTGCTAGGTGGCCTACAATTCCCGCTCTGCGCACGCAATAGCGGCATTTATATCAGCTTTTTGCTGACCCTTAGCTTTTTATGGCTACGCGGGCGTGGGCGCGCGGGCGGCCTGCCGCCGTGGCCGGTGGCGATCGTGCTTGGCCTTTTTGTGCCGATCATGGGCATCGACGGCTTTAATTCGCTCTTCGTCGATCTTGCGCGCCACACCTCTACGAACCCGACAACCGGCTGCGCACGCTGACGGGTATGGGCCTTGGCATCACGATCGCGATCGCTGTTCAGCTTGTATTAAATCTGTCGCTGCGTGAAGATGTCGACCGCGAGCAGCGCATGCTGCGTGGCTGGGGTGAGCTCGCCGCATTAATGCTATTGAATCTGCTGGTGCTAGCGGCGATCTATGGCAACCTCAGCCTGATGTTCTGGCCGCTCGCCTTCTTCGCTTTCTTCGGCATCACTGGTGTGCTCTACCTGGTGAGCTTACTGTTAGTGAGCTTGTTTATGGGCTACGAGGGCAGCGTCAACAATCTTCGTCAGCTCGCGCGCCCGGCAACCGTAGCGATCATCCCTACCGCTGTTATCCTGGCGGTTTTCTCGGCGCTGCGTTTCTGGGCCGAAGGCCAGGGCCTTATTTGTAGAGAGTGCAATGCGCGACTGCGTCGCCGCATTGCACTCTCCCTATGAAGTCAGTCAAAGAAGTTAAATATAATACATCACACTGCCCTCGCGCTGGCGTTTACGCTGACAGAGATCTTCAAGGGTAACGGCGCGCAGGCGATCTTCAAGCGTTGTACGGATATCGTTCCAAACATTGTTGATGATCTCGCTGTCGTCGAGCTGAAGCGGACGCAAATCATCGCGCCCGCTATCGCTAGCAATAAACTGGCCTTCCAGTACCGTCAAGATTTCGAGCAAAGTGATCTGATCCGGTGAGCGCGCCAGCAAATGCCCGCCTTGCGGCCCGCGGATGCTCTCGATCAGGCCAGCGCGACGCATAATAATCAGCAACTGGTTCAGATAGTTCACCGGCACGCCCTGTCGCGTGGCAATATCGTCGCTCTGGATTGGCCCCTCGCCATAACGCTGTGCGAGGTCGAACAGCGCCCGCAGGCCGTAATCGCCTTTGCTCGAAATACGCATAGTTGTGCTCGCTCATACTCTAGTAAATAAGTCAAGATTATAGACATGATACCACAAAAGCAGGCGAGCGTGCAGCATAGCCACACGTTCGCCTGCTTATTGCCAGGTATTACAGCGCAGCAGCACAGAGCGGACAGCGGAGCTTCGCATCTACCAACACCCAGCGGGCGCAGCCTTGACAGCGAGCGCTGAGCAGCAGCGGAGCTAGGAGTGGCGCAGCGAACTGTGGCGGGCCAAGCGCCTGGCGCAATGCATGGTGATCGGAGGCGGCCAACAACTCGGCGCGCTCGACACGCTCGCCAGCCATGGTGAGCAAAAGACCATATCGGCAGCAACGTGATGGCGCTGTGGCACATTCACCAGCGCAGCGGCATCGATCGTCAGCGTCTCTTCGGCGGCATCTGCTGCACCCCAGCGCCTACCACTAAGCGTAACTGTATCGCCGCCGAAAAAGCCACCAAAATTATGGACTTCAGTAACAAGAAAGAGCATAACAAATTGCTGCGCTAGCGGGTGAACAAGCGATCAACGGCATCGGCGAGCTGGCGCAAATTGCAGACTTCGTGGACAGCATCACACAGCGGCGCATACGTAAACATATCGCTGCTCAGGCTACCGGGGTCGTAGACACCCCACATATGGCGCGGCTCGGGGTTAAACCAGATCACGCGGCGGGCGCGGCGCTTGATCTGATCGAAGGCCGCCACATTCGGGTCGTTCTCGTTGTTGCGCCCATCACCAAGCACGATCACCGTGGTGCGATGATCGACGGTGCCGCTGTGGTTCTGCACGAATTCGCCAAGACAGACACCGAGATCGGTGCTGTAGCTGCGCGTCGGATAAATGTTCTCCATCACCTGGCGGATCGCCTCTTGCGGGCGTGACTCGGCGAAGTAGATACTCATATCGTGCAAGTGGTCGATGTAGGCATAAGATCGTGTGCGGCTGACCTGATCGGCCAGCGCGTAGATAAGCTGCAGCAAAAAGCTCACCACCGTTTCCGTGGAGCGTGAGCGGTCGCAAAGGATCACCAAGCGGGGCTTGAGGTGGCGCTTGCGATGGCGCACGATCATGGGCACACCGCCAAAGCGCTGGTTGGTGCGGATGGTAGCCTTGGCATCGAGTGTGCCGGTTTTGCCACGGCGCTGACGGAGCGCCATTCGTGAGCGCAAGCGAGCTGCGAGTTTAGCAACCTCTGCGCGTAGGTCTTCGGCCTCGTTCTGGCTAAGGCGCTCAAACGGTGTATCCATCAGGTCTTCGACGCGCGGTTGGGCGCGGCCCTCACCCTGGCCCTGCTCGATCATCTGCTGGCCAACCTGTTGACCAACCTGTTGCTGCAGTGCCTGCATATTTTCGCGCGCTGCCTGTTCGATCTCCTGCAAAGACTCTTCGCTGAACCCTTGAGCACGCAGCTGTTCAAGCAGCTCGCGCAGCTGTTGTGCAAGCTTATTAAACTGCATATCGCGCAGCGCACGGCGTGTCATCCACTCCTGGTAGTTGGGGTTGCCCATCATGGGTTGGCCGAGCTGGTTGAGCAAATCGCGCATCTGCTGATTGCTAAACTGCTGGCCAGTCATCATCGAGCGAAACAACTCAGCGAGCTGTTGCGGCGTCATCGAAGCGAGCATCTGGCGTAGCGCCTCTAGAAAGCGCTGCTGCTCCTCTTCACTGAGCTGACCGCCGCTGCCAGGCTGCTGTAGCGGTGGTGGGGCATCGTTGCCGAAGTAGAGCGGGAACAGGCGCTGAAAGGCCTCGAAGTCGCGCGTCTCTTTCACCAGAGTAGCCTGCAAGGCAGCACGAAAGAAATCGCGCTGGCGAATACCGGCCTGTTCGATGGCGCGCAGTGCATCGGCGCTCTCGGCAACGCTGATCCGCACGCCAGCAGCGCGCAGACCAGCGATAAAGTCTATAATTCTTTTATCCATAGATTTTCTGCCTCCGGCAAGGGAAAAAAAATATGTGTTACTGTCGGCAACTTCGTTACCGGCAGTAACACACACAACTAACTGCTAATTATTACTCCAGTCGCCGCCGCGATAACCACGGCTGCCACGGTCGCCGCGATCGCCCTTATCACCGCGATCGCCTTTATCGCCTTTATCGCCTTTATCGCTCTTATCGCGCTGGCGCTCACTGCTACTCTGGGCAGCACGCTTGGCGCGCGTAAGGTCGCTCTCGTACTTGAGCAAAACATTCATCGTATTATCGAGTGTCTCGCGGTCGAGTGCCTTGGCGTTGAGCTGTACAAGCGCGCGCGCCCAATCGAGCGTCTCGCTCACACTGGGGTGTTTCTTCAGATCCATGCCACGCAGGCCCTGCACAAATTCAACCGCTTGACGAGCAAGCTTGGGCGAGAGGTTGGGCACTTTCAGCTGCACGATACGTAATTCAGCCTCAAGATCGGGGTAATCGATAAAGATGTAGAGGCAGCGCCGCTTGAGCGCCTCACTCAGCTCGCGCGTATTGTTCGAAGTGAGCAACACCGTGGGCATATGTTTGGCCTTGATCGTGCCAAGCTCGGGCACCGAAACCTGGAAGTCGCTCAGCACTTCGAGCAGAAAGGCCTCGAACTCGGCGTCGGCGCGGTCGATCTCGTCGATCAGCAGCACTACCGGCTGATCGCTGGTGATGGCGCGTAGCAGCGGGCGCGGCAGCAAGAAGCGCTCGGAGAAGAAGACATCTTCCTCAGCGGCGAGCCGATCGGCGGCCTCGCGCAGCGATTGCGAGTCGCCGAGCACCTGCGAAAGTTTGTCGCGCAGCAACTGGGTATAGAGCAGCTGTTTAGCATATTCCCATTCGTACAGCGCCTTTGTTTCATCAAGGCCTTCGTAGCACTGCAAGCGAATCAGCTCGCGCCCGTTGGCAGCGGCCCACGCCTTTGCCAGTTCGGTCTTACCAACGCCGGCCGGCCCTTCGCAGAGCAGCGGTTTGCCGAGTTTATCGGCAAGAAACAGCGCAGTTGAAATCTCATCGGTGGCAATGTATTGCTGCCGCGAGAGCGTGTCGCGCACATCGGTGATGTTGTTCAGCACAACGAAACCTTTCTGGTAGGATTTCGGAAAAGATCTTGTGGAGCGTCACAACTGGCGGTGTAGTCGCCAGTTGTGCAATCCGAGATGAGTTGTGAATGACATGTGTCGTTACTGGCGGCCACGCCACCGGCAACGACACGAACTTCTTCACAAAGCAGAGATCAAGAAGCAAGAGGGTACCACTAAAGTATAGCACGATGTGTGATTTGATGCGGCTTATGCTTTGGCAAAGCCAATGAGTGCGCCAGCGACCCAAGTAGGTGGTGGTGAACTGTAGAGCGCGGCGGCATCAGTGTAGACGAGATCGTAGATCTGGCCTTGCAGTGGCCCACGCAGGTAGCGAAAGACCTGGCCGGCATCGCGGGCGTCGCTCTTGGCACTCACACAATGCTGGTTGTACCCCAGTAATCGCCGCGCCCGAGGAGGGCCATACCTTCGCTGATGCGCTCGTGCGCCCTGGCAAGGCCACGCTCGTCGGGCGGCAGCGAGTCTTCGGGAGCATCGCCATAACCGATGCCGTGGTGAAAGGGATCGGCAGTGGAGACGATCACGGCGTTCCGGGCGATCTCGATGAGTTCGGCTATGCCGGGCAGCTCCTCGGGTTTGCCGCCAGCCAGATAGGGAAAGCGCTCGATGACACGCGGGCCGACAATGCCACGGCGACGCGTCTCGATATCCCAGAAGAAACGCCAACTCATCAACGCGTGGTCACTGGCCCATTCCTCACCACGATCGAGCCCTGGCCCCTGAATACCCCAGTGGCGCTCGGCAGACGGTGCGCCGCCAGCGGCCACACGACGACGCGCCTGCTCCATTTCCTCGGTGAACGCGTGCAACACGCTCACCACCAGCACAGTGTCGGCCCCGCTGTCGAGCGCGGCGTGAACGGCGGCAGCGATCTGGTGTCCGCAGTCTTCTACGCCGGCGTGCGGGAACACCACAACACCGCCAGCGCGCAGCAGCGGCGACAGATCCCAACGACGCGCCGTTTCGAGTTGACGCAGCGCGCCGTCCTCACCAAGCGCGGCGTGCTCATCGGCGTAGAGTTTCAGAATCGCTTCCTGAAGTTGATCGCGTTGCATAGTATTTTGTTGAATGCTATTGCTTGGAGCCAGGGTTTCAACAGTGGCACCCAACAGCTAAACAAGGATTCTTGTAAGTGCATCGACGAGGCGTTCGACATCGTCGGGCGTGTTGTAGGCCTGGATCGACACGCGCACAAAGCGGCGCTCGCCCCACATGATGGTCGGCACCTCGATGGCGTACTCTTGCCAGAGGCGTTGGCTAAGCGACATGTCGACGTGGGGCGGCAGTGGAATGCTGCGCATCTGTGTGAACCACTCCGGCGTCGAGGGGCTCAGCGGGGCAAGTTCGCTCAACGCGCCGATACGCTGCTCGGCCGTGCAGAGCAACGCGTGACAGGCAGCCCGCACGCGCGGCCAGTCGTGGTTCGTCTGAAACTCGATCGCGGTCGGCGTTGCCAGGTAGGCCGAGGGATCGTTCGTGCCGACACGCTCGAAATAATCGATGAACTGCGACTCACCCGGGTCGTCGGCCTGCCAGCCCCAACCAATAATCAAAGGGTCAAGCGCCGCCTGATGCTCACGACGCACATACAGAAAGCCAGCGCCTTTAGGGGCGCAAAGCCATTTATGGCAATTGCCGACATAGAAATCGGCCCCGAGCGTAGTGAGATCGAGATCGATCTGCCCCGGCACGTGGGCACCGTCGATCACGGTGAGAATACCAGCAGCGCGGGCACGCGCGCAGATCTGGGCGATCGGAAACGTCAGCGCGGTAGCCGAGGTAATATGGCTGAGCGCAATCACGCGGGTGCGCGGCGTCACCCCCGCCCAGAAATCGTCGACAAACTGCTCCGCCGTGGTGACTGGCAGCACAATTGGGCGCACGACATAGCGCGCACCGCGTTGAGCGCAGGTATAGCGCCAGAGGCGGTCGATCGCGCCGTACTCATGGTCGCTGGTCAGCACCTCATCGTCAGGGCGAAGCGCGAGCGAGCGCAACAGGGCATTTAACCCATAGGTTGTATTCTCAACATAGACAAGATCGTCGGCATCAACACCGACAAAAGTGGCTAACGCTGAGCGTGCTGCAGTAAGCGACGGACGCCAGCGGCGCATAAAGAAATCGACCGGGTCGTCTTCAATGCTGCGCTGCCAGCGCTGATATGCGGCGAACACTGGCTGTGGGCATGCGCCAAAGCTGCCGTGGTTAAGAAAGGTAATATCTGGACGCAGCAGAAACTGCTGACGAAGCAAAGCAGAACCGGCCATAGTGTGATTGCTGATTGTAGATTGCAGCGACAGGCGCGTAGCGAATACGATACGTCAGTACAGCAACGTTTCTGACTCCTGGCACGAGTTAAGCGGTCAGCAGTTTTCGTCGGCAGTCGCGTGGGAGCGCTCACTGCAGCCTATATCGTGCCGAACGCAGGTGAGGCGTCTGTTGGTGAGCACACGGCAACGCAGTACAGCTTCCTCACTGCGCTGCGCGCCGTTCGGCATGACTATGGACAGCCACCGCGTAACTTCTGACTCCTGACGGATCAGACTGCGTCGCCATAGCGAGCTGCGAGCTTACGCGCCTGGGCGCGCTCACGCGCGGCGATCGCCAGCGCACGGGCCTTCTTCTCGC
Source organism: Candidatus Altimarinota bacterium (assembly GCA_012031775.1). Taxonomy (GTDB): domain Bacteria; phylum Chloroflexota; class Chloroflexia; order Chloroflexales; family Chloroflexaceae; genus JAAUTF01. The sequence continues at coordinate 12,854 of JAAUTF010000083.1, forward strand.
CGTGCTTACGGATGGAGTAGCTAGTCCGTTTCACCTTCTGGCCCTCGCGCCAGGTAGCTTCATACACCAGCCGACCGTCTTTCACACGCTTGTGGATGCCAATTTTTGAGGAGCCAGCTACCGCCTTACCGAACACCATCTCCTCGGTGCGCGGCTTGCCGAGCTGCTTTTCCATCTCGTCGCGCCACTCAAGCGCCGCTGCGAGCGCCGCGAGCCGATCGCCGTGCTTTTTGTCGCTGAACAACTTGCTATGGACACGACCCTCCCAGCTGACGCGCGCAAAATACCCGTGAGTGCGCTTATGATCGATACGCGAGATACCTTTGTAGCGTGTCGTCTTCTGACGGCTGCGCGGGGGCTGCTGATCATCAGGCAGTGATACGGGCTGAACATCGGGCGCAGACAACGGCTCAACGACCTTTGGCGCAATCGGTTCAGCGGGCGAAGGTTGTGGCGCGCGCGTTCACCGGCGTTGTGGATGGAGGATGCGCAACTGGCCTGGTGCGCGCCTCGGCAGGCGCTTTGGGCCTGGCGTTGACCGCTGGCGTACTGGCCGTGTCGAGC
>JAAUTF010000084.1 GCA_012031775.1 Candidatus Altimarinota bacterium
GCAGCAAGTGTAGCACACGCTCTTTCTTTTGGACGACGCATGCCAGAGTTTAAGCAGGGCCACGCATTAGTGATCGGTGTCGGCAGCTATAACGACTCGCAGTGGAATGTGCCGATTGCGCTTCGTGATGCCGAGGTGACGGCCGCGACCTTGCGCGATCCTGCCTTCGCTGCGTACCCGCCCGGCCAGGTGCGTTTGTTATGTGATGCCGAGGCGACTCGCCAGGGCTTGTTACAGGCGCTCACGACGCTCGGTGAGGGCAGCGGCCCCGCCGACACCGCACTGATTATGTTCACCGGCCACGGCGCGATGAGCGACGACGGCCTGTACTACTTGGCCAGCAGCGATACACAGTTTACCGCCGAGCGCAACGTCGTGAGCAAGACCGGTGTCAGCATCGCTGATCTGAAACAGGTTGTGGCGAAGCTGCCGGCGGGCCGAGTGTTGTTGGTGATCAACGCCTGTTTTTCTGGCAACGTTACCGGTTCGGTGATCCCCGACCGTTTCAGCACCGAGATTGTGCGCTCTAGCGAGGGCCGCGCGATTATCACCGCCAGCAAGTCCGATCAGCTTTCACACTTCGACACTACGCGCGAACATAGCTTCTTCGGCCAGGCGCTGATCGATGGCCTGCGTGGCGTGGGCAGCAATGCCGCGAGCGGCTATGTCGGCCTCTACGAGCTGTATCAGCAGATCTACACTGCCGTGACACGCAATGCCCAACAGCGCCGCCAGCAGCAAGAGCCAGCGCTCACCGTGTTACAGGCCGTCGGTCCCTTCCCCATTGCGCTCTACCCCGGTGGTGCGCCTGGCCCACAAAGCGCCCCGATCGCGCAGATGCCACCCGCTCCGGCAACTGTGATCGACCGCTCGGTTACAGTCAGCGTGACACAGCAGCATGGTGGTGTATCCTTCGAGGGGGCTAGCATCGGCAATCTCAGCGTCGGCCAGATCACCGGCGGTGATTCCTTCAACAGCACGGTGAACTACAACCCCGCTGCCGACAAAGCCGCCGATCCGCCCACCGTCAGCGCCACGATCGACAAAGTTATCGCGCGCCTGCAATCCTTCAACAACATCGACCCCGACCAGCGCGACGATGCGGTCAACAAGCTGCGCCAGGCACGCCGTGCCAGCGAAAGCGGCGACAATACCCGCGCCCGTGAGCGTCTCGCCGAAGCACGTGAGATCATGGAAGCTATGCAACACACGACTGTCAGCAGCCTGGCCAACAAAATTAGTACCGCGATCGTTATGCTCAAGGCCTAAAAAGTAAGCGCGGCAGGCGACTTGTCGCCCGCTGCGCTTACAGATCATTAGAAACTGGGTCAGGCTCAATGCTTCCGCTCGGGCTGTTCAGCATGCAGCGCATCTTTTAGATCCGCAGCTAAGCCCGCACGTAATTTGCTGAGCAGATGCTGGAGCTGATGATGCTCACCGTGCGATAACAAAGCCATACGGCGCTCGACGGCAGTGTTATGCACGCTGCAGGCCATTAAGCGCAGCTGCACGCCCTGTGCCGTCAGCGTCAACCGTTGCGCGCGACGGTCTTCACGATCGGCGCTGCGCGCGATCAGCCCCGCATGCTCAAGGCGATCAACCACACGGGTGATCGTGCTTTTGACCACCAGCAGTTCTGCGCCAATATCGGTGAGACGCCGCCCCTGCGCCACATCAAGGCGCTGAAGCACCGCAAACTCAAGCGGTGAAAGATCAAGCGCTTGTAAGACGCGCCGATCGCCATCGTTGAGCAACATATGGATGTCGTGAAACAGCTGGTGTTGCAGCTGCGCATATGTCGTATCCCGCTCATCGGTTGACATATGATACATCCTTTGATCGAAGAACAGTTGCGTGTGGGTCTAAGTATAGAGCGACGCTCGCCGTTTTGTCAATGACACCAGGCACGCGATGGCTTTCCCGACGGGTAAGCGATGTTCCCCGCTTCACCATGTCCTGCCGAACACACGTGAGGCAGCTGGCATTGATGGCGCTGCTGCCCCCGCCACAATGTCTGGTATGCTATGGAGGCTTGCAACGGTCATAGTATGTAGCAGCAACGAGGGCTGGCGATGGCAGAGCGACCGCTACGTACACGCGACATCGCACGCCAGCTGGGCGTCCATGTCAATACGGTCAGGCTGTACGAAGACTCGAGCTACTTACCGCCGATCCCGCGCGATGCAAACGGCTATCGGCGCTATAGCGCCATTCATCTTGAACAGGCCCGGCTGGTTCAGCTCACGCTGCAGTGGCCGTTGCTCGGCGATAAGGCGCTGCTCGTGGATCTGGTTACTCGCGCCGCTGCTGGCGACTATGGCATGGCAATAGAGCTGGCCTACCGTTATCTCGCGCGTGTGCGTGCGGAACGCACCTCCGCCGAGGCAGCAATCGCCTTTCTTGAGCGCTGGCTTGCTGGACAATTGCGCGACGCGCCGCCCGAGCAGCTGACGATCGGTGCCGCCGCAGCACAGCTCGCTGTCACTCCGGACATGTTGCGCAATTGGGAGCGTAATGGCCTCATCAGCGTCCCGCGTGACCCGGCCAACCGCTATCGTCGTTATGGTGCGCCCGAGTTCGGGCGGCTGCGCGTCATCCGCACCCTTGCCCAGGCCGGCTACAGCCAGATGGCGATCCTCACGATGCTACACCGGGTCGACGCCGACAGTGCCGTCGATCTGCGGGTCGCCTTGGAGGTTCCGGTTGAGGAAGCCTCCATCCACGTCAGCGCCGACCGTTGGCTGAGCACCCTCGGCGCGATCGAGCAGCGCGCACTGGCGATCATCGCCCAGCTTGGCCGCCTGATCGACACCGCTCGTCCGGTCTGACACGGGGCCATACCACAAAACCCTCCATACTGAGCACCAACCTTGTATGCTGATACAAACAGGTTATCTGCTTGAGGAGGTTGTTATGGATTCTCGCGTCCAGCCACGCTCGCTGCAAGATTGGATTGCCCACGAGGTGCTCGACATCGCGCTTGATACAGATGAGAGCCTTCGCTCTGCCGTCGATACACTTCTGGCTACCTTGCCAGCAACGGTCGAACTGCTCGGCTTCGGCGAAGCGCTACACGGCGGGGAAGAGTTCCTGGTCTTGCGCAATCGCCTTTTTAGGCAGCTTGTCACAGATCACGGCTACCGTGCCCTAGCCATCGAGAGCAGTTTGCCAAAAGCCGAAGCGGTAAACGCGTATATCGCTGGCCACGGCGCGTCGCGCTACGAGGATGTGGCCGACGCGGGTATCAGCCATGGCTTTGGCCAGCTTACGGCCAACCGTGAGCTTGTGGAGTGGATGCGCCAGTACAATTGCGACCCGGCGAATGCTACGAAGTTACGGTTTTACGGCTTCGATATACCGATCGGCACGATTGGTGCCGCTAGCCCGCGCCAGAGCTTTGAGCATGTGCTCGCCTTTCTTGCCGTCATCGACGAACGCAGGAGTGCAACGCACCGCCAGCATATCGAACCACTTCTCGGCGAGGAGAGCGCCTGGGATAACCCGGCAATGTACAGCGACCGGTCGCTCTCTCTAGGTGGCTCGCAAGCGACCGGAGAGTTGCGCCTGGCAATCGAGGATCTGATCAGCGAGCTACGCATCCAAGGGCCTGGGTTTGGCACAGGCGAGCACGCAGCGCAGTACAGCGAGGCGCTTCACTATGCCATCATGACGCGCCAGCTGCTGAACTTCCACGTGGCCTTTGCGCGCGGGGCAGGCCAGGCCGAGTTGCTCGGCATTCGCGCTACGCTCATGGCCGACAATCTTGCCTTTATTCTTGAGCAGGAACGCACCGCGGCAAGGTACTGGCGTTCGCCCATAACAGCCACCTACAGCGTGGCAAAACGATCGTCTCGGAGTCTTGGCGGCAGGCTCTAGACAACGATAGCTTTGTCTGGTGGCCAGCCGGGGCGCATCTCGACCAACTACTGGGATCGCGCTACGCCGTGATCGGGACTGCCCTGGGCGTTTCACCCGAGAACGGCATCGCAGCGCCCGAAGCGGGAACACTGGAGGCCAGGCTCATACCACCAAAAGCAGCAGCCCGTTTGCTGCCAACCCGGCGCGGGCACGGGCTGGACGCAGCAGAGCTTGCGGCGCTACCGCTACGTACTGGCAGTGCGAAAAACCCGAGCTATCTGCCGCTCACACCGCAAAGCCCAAGCGATTTCGACTGGCTGGCGCTACTCAACCGCGTGAGCTACAACCGTGGCGGTCGCCCTCTGCCCGAATAGGTGCCTCTTAGTTAGGGAAGAACATTCTATGGATGATCGAGCGCGACCGATCGCGACCGATCGCGACCACACAAAGCTATGCTACATCGGCGCGGCCAGCGGTGATATCGGCAAGCAGCGAAATACAGGCATCAAGCTGGCTGCGCGGGAGACTGATGAGGAGAGTGACGGTATCGGCGAATTGCTCGTCGCGCACTTCGGCGGCAAAGGCCTCGATCGTGCGACGCACTACTGCGTAATCGGCATAGGCAACGCCGATACGCAGGTCGGCAAGTTCGACTTTGAGCATACGCGGCAGGATATCCAGCACCGCTTTCGTCGCATCGCCATAGGCGCGCACCAGCCCACCGGTTCCGAGCAAAGTACCGCCGAAGTACCGTGTCACCACAACCGTCACGTCGCCGAGGCCGCTGCCGCGTAGCACAGCGAGCATCGGGCGCCCTGCCGTACCGGAAGGTTCACCGTCATCGCTCATGCCCGCCACCACGCTAGCGCCGTGGCCGACAAGAAAGGCGTAGCAGTGATGGCTAGCACCTGGCAGCGCCGCGCGCACAGCGGCGATAAAGGCCTTTGCCGCTTCAACACTGGCTGTCGGCCCGGCGAGCGCGATAAAACGCGAGTTGCTTATAGCGATCTCGTAGCGCGCGTCGGCGGCGGGCATGGGGTATGAGTCAGCAGTCATAACGAGGTAAGATCAGGGGCAGGCGCACCGCCGAGCTGTTCGCGCTCTAGCACCGGTAGCTGCTCCCAGGAACGCGCAGTCCAGCTGACACCGGCGAGAAAGGCTTCAGCACGTTCGCTCTGCGGGTCGCGGCGCGCAGCAGCTGCCAGAAAGCCGGGCTATGGTCGGGGTGAATAGCATGCGCCAACTCGTGGGCCATCACGGCCTCAAGCACCCAGGGCGGCATATGGCGCAGGCCGGCGTTAAGGCGAATCGTGCGTGTGCGTGTGCTGTACGAGCCCCAGCAGCTTGTCTGCTGCGTGCTGAACTGCACCGCCGCCACTACTGGCGGCTTCGGAAAGCGCGCGGCGATACGTTGTGCCACCGCAAGCACGTCGAGTTCCGCATTCACGCTGCGCTCCGCCACCCGGCGTAGCAGGCGCTGCGCTAGCTCGTTGATGGCAGGCAACACATGCTCGCGCGATGCGCGCAGCGGGATGCTGACACTCAACGTCTGGCCGCGCAGCCGGGCGTTGATATTCTTCACCGCTTTGCGCTCGACGTTTAAGGCGAGCGTCTGCTCACCGATCGTAAGAGTTTGAGGAAATTCGCTCATAAAGACGATTGCGCTCGTTCGCACCACAACAAACACATTGTGACGCGCCGGGACAACTGCATCCTGAATCCCGGCGGCTGCCCAGGTGACACCAACTACTGAACAAGCGGCAGCCACAGCTGGAGCGGCAACGCTTGTAAGCGATAGCGCGCTAGCCCGGCGTTTTCGGCGGCGACATAGACTCGCCCTTCCAACACAACAAGGCTTAACGCCGGGCCGCTGCTCCGGCGCACACCACGGATCGTCGGTGCTGCTGCGTCGCGTAAGCTGTAGACTTGCACTCCCGCGTTGCCCGCCGCAACATAGAGTTGCCCAGCACTGTGTGCGAGCTTGTAGGCGGCAAAGCCGCTGCGCCGAAACACAACCAGGGGCATTGCTACATCGCTAATGTCGATCGCCAGCAGCCCATCGCTGGTGGCGAGATAGGCGTAGGAGCCCCGCAGCACCACATCTTGCACCAGCGCACCGGCAGGCAGTGCGACTCGCCCGAGCACCGCGCCGTCGTCTGTGGCACGCAGGCTGATCTGGCTACGCTCAGCGACAAGCGCTAGTGTACCACTGATCGCTACGGCGCGCGCAGTAATAGAGACCGGCCAGCTTGCGCTCAGCGTCGGGCTCAGCGCATCACCGGCATCGAGCACCAGCACACCGGCGCTATCGGCAGCGATGTAGATACGCTCGCCGCTCACACTGAGACCACGCACGGTGCCCGAAAGCGCCACGGTCGTGCGCAACGTCACCGTCAGCGGGTCTGCCACGTCGAAGACCGACAGCCCATTTTCATTCACAACATAAAGTGCATCTGTGCGTGTTGCCAGCGCCACCGTTGGCGTCAACACCGTGATCGCATTCGTTAGCGGGTCAGGATCATCTGGTGCCACCAGGCTGATCCCGGCTGCCCCCCGCCCGGTGGCGATGCGCTCGCCAAGGGCTAGCAGCGGCCCCGTCGGGACAAGCGCTGGCAAGGTGAATTGCACTAGCGGCGACGGCGAGGCTGTAAGCACCAGCAGCCCGGCGCTGCCGCCAGCTACCAAGAGCGATGTATCAGCAAGCGCAAGATCGCCGACCAGCCCGGCAAGCGCTAGCTCGGCCTGTAGTTGCGGGCGCGCGCCGCCAACAGCGAAGCTCACCAGACCGCCCTCGCTCGCCGCTACAAAAAGCGTATCGCCGCTCAGCGCCAGGCCTACGGCATCACCTGCGGTCGCGCTTGCACCGAGCAACTGCGGTTGTGCCGGGTCGCTAATATCGATCTGCTGTACGCCGCAGAAGCCCGCCGCCAGATAGGCGCGATCGCCATCGAGCACAATAGCTCGGGCTACGCCGGGCGTGACAAGCTCACCGCGCAAGACAGGCGCACGCGGGTCGCTGACATCGACAATCTGCAAGCCGCCCGCAAGCCCGCCGCTGACAAAGGCCAGGTTGTCGCGTAGCGCCAGGCCGCTCGCTGAACCGTAGTGCGGAAACGTGGATAACAGCCGGGGGCGCGCTGCTACGGCCACATCGACGATTTGCAGGCCACCGCCCGCACCTGCTGCCGCCACATAGGCGCGCTCACCGACAACCTGCACGGCAAAAGGTAGCCCTGGCAGCCGCAGCTGGCCGCGCAGCGTCGGCGCTGCACCCGAACTGATATCGACGAGTTGCAAACCGGCGCTGCCTGCCACAACATAGGCGGTGTCGCCGACAACTGCGATATCGCGCACCAGATCGCCGAAATCCACACGCGCGCTACGACGCAACGGCTCGGCCCGATCCACCAGCACGAGCGCGCTGCCCTCGCCAATAAGCACTGCGTCAGCCGCCAGCGCCACACTGCCGACCGCGCCGCCGATCGCTTGCTCGGCTAGTAAGCCAAAGGCCGGATCGCCCCCCGCCTGCTGGGTGTTCATGGCAGGTCGCCCAGAGCCTCCATCGCGCGCCGGAACAGACGGGAGTGTCTGTTCTCTGGCAACCGGGCTGTTCAGGCCTTCAAGCGCGCATTCCTGCGCAAGATGAGACCGCGACGACGCAGCAACCACCGAGGAGCGGGGCGCGACAAGCGAGCAGGCCATGAGCAGTAGCAGACAGGCGCAGCGGAGACTCATGGGCACCTCTTAGAAGTTAATATATAGTTAAATTATAGACCGTCGACGTATGACACGTCAAGTTGCAGCCGATGGTATACTAAAGGCACACCTGATACTCAATGCGGAAAGCGAGCAGGAGTTATGACCACTCGGCTGGCCGCCCGACTTTCTTTGGAGCGTCAACGCCGCTTCGTAGGGCGCAGCAGCGAACTTGGGCGGTTCGGCACAGCGCTCACAGCGGTCGATCTGCCCTTTGCAGTCTTCTATATCCACGGCCCCGGCGGTATCGGGAAAACGACTCTCCTGAACGAATACGCGCTGCTGGCAGAGACAGCCGGGGTGCCTGTTTACCGCCTCGATGGGCGCAACTGCGAGCCAGTACCAGAATCGTTTCTGGCTCGGCTTACGCGCACCATCGGCCTGGCCTCCTCTGATCTAGCCCTTGAACAGCTCGGCACAAGCCGCGAGCGACTCGTGCTGGTGATCGATAGTTTCGAGCTACTCGCACCGCTCGACCCGTGGCTGCGCGAACATTTTTTACCGCAGCTCTCAGCCGAGGTGCTGGTACTTATCGCAGGGCGTGAGCCACTCTCGTTCGCCTGGCGTAGCGATCCGGGCTGGCGTACGCTCGTCCACTCTATCGCGCTGCAAAACTTTAGCCCCACCGAAGGCAGCGATTACCTCGAGCGCTGCGGCATCCCGCCTGAGCACCACAGCGCCGCCCTCGCATTCACCTACGGCCATCCGCTCGCGCTCGCGCTTATCGCCGATATGTATATGCAGCGTGGCACGCTGGCGCTGCATGCCGACGCCGCGCCCGATATTATTCGCACCTTGCTGGCGCACTTTGTGCAGAAGGTGCCAGGGCCAGCTCATCGCGCCGCACTCGAAGCCTGCGCGCTACTTAGCCTCACCACCGAGGGGCTGCTGAGCGAAATGCTCCTGATCCCCGAAGTCCACGAGCTGTTCGGCTGGCTCTGTTCGCTCTCTTTTATCGAAGTTGAACCCTACGGTATTGCTCCGCACGATATGGTGCGCGAAGCGCTCGACGCCGATCTGCGCTGGCGTAACCCCGATTGGTACGCCGAATTACACCGGCGCGCCCGTAATTATTACGCCCAACAGATCGGCCTCGTCAGCGGGCGACGGCAGCAGCGTATGTTGAACGATTATGTTTTTCTGCATCGCAACAATCCGGTGGTGCGGCCCTTTTTCTCCTGGAAGTACAGCGTTGGCCTGCGCCCCGAAGCAGTACGCGCCGCCGATCTGGCAGCCCTTCAGACGATGGTCGCTGCTCACGAGGGCGAAGAGTCGGCGGCGCTGGCCGTGTACTGGCTTGGCCGCCAGCCCGCCGGGGCACTTGCGCTGCGCGATGACGGCGGCGAGCCGCTCGGCTACCTCCAGCTTGTCGCGCTGGAGCAAACCGATAAGCACGATCGTAGACGCGACCCGGCCATTGACGCAGCACTACAGTTGCTTGAGACACGGGGCGTCGACCGCTATGGCGATACCTTAACCTTGTTTCGCTTCTGGATGGCGCGCGATACCTATCAAGCGGTCTCCGCAGCGCAAAGCCTGATATTCGTTCGTGCAGTCCAGCATTATCTTACCTGTGCGAACCTCGGCTTTAGTTTCTTTCCCTGCGCCGACCCAGCGTTCTGGCAGGATATCTTTACCTACGCCAGCTTCGATCGACTGCCAGAGGCTGATTTTATCGTCGGCGGGCGACACTATGGTGTGTATGGCCACGATTGGCGCGCCGTCCCACCCACCGCCTGGTTGGCGCTGCTCGCCGAGCGCGAACTGGCCGCCGAGCCGGTTGTCGATCTGGTGTTGCCGAGCGCGTCGAGCGTGTTGAGCTACGAGGCCTTCACCGCTGCAGTACGCGACGCAATGCGCGATCTGGCCCGCCCCGACTTGTTACAGAATAATCCGTTGGCCCGGTCGCGTGTGGTGTATGCTGTTAGCGGCGCACAGGCAAGCGCCGAGCAGCGTGTCGCCGCGCTGCAAGAGCTGCTCGCAACGGCGTGTCGCCAGATCGAGGCCAACCCGCGTGAAGCCCGCCTCTACCGAGCGCTTTACCATACCTATATCCAGCCTGCCTCAACTCAGGAGCGCGCCGCCGCGATCCTTGATCTGCCGTTCAGCACCTTTCGTCGGCATCTCAAGGCAGGCCTTGGCCGCCTCAGCGCCATCCTCTGGCAGCGCGAAGGATAAGGAGGCCGCGTATGGACGAGACATATCGCACTCTGGTCGCGGATCTGCTCGCGGCCTGGAACGACCACGACGCTGTGCGCGCCGCAACGTTTTATGCCGACGACTACGTCGGCATCGATATCGCGCAGTCGCAGCCGCAGCATGGGCCAGCCGCCCGCGTACATATTTTGCGCAGCTATGTGCAGGCTTTTCCCGATCTTGTGCTGCGCGGTGATACATTACTGGAACACGACCGCGCCGTGCTTATTTGGGAGATGGAGGGCACTCATTGCGGTCGTTTTATGAACGTGCCTCCGACTAGGCGCCACATCGTGGTGCGCGGTGTCTCCGTATTAACGTTCAGCGGCGGCAAGATCACCGAGGGTTTAAACATCTGGGATGCCGCCGGCCTGCTACGTGCGATCGGGCTGTTGCCGCAACTGCCCTAGTACGCCCTTCCTAATGGTACAAACTATCTCTGCCTCGTGATCTGGCAACTTCGCTTTGAACAAAAAATGAGCATCGATTGGCCTGTAAAGCAGGAGCTAGCCATGGCATACTATGGTTACACAAGACACGAAGTTGGAAATCGCTATGTCCGACCATATTCGCCGGGTTGTGCTCGATGTGCTCGACGCCTGGAACGCGCACGACATCGAACGGCTCGCTTCCTATTACGCGCCACATTACGAAGGGGTCGATGTAGGTCAGGCGCGTGTGCAACGTGGGCGGGCCGACCTGGCGCGCAGTGCTACGGCGCTGCTTACGGCGCTGCCGGATGTGCAGTTCGAGGGCGAAACCATCGTCGATGGACAGCGCGCCGCGTTGATTTGGGTGATGCGCGGCACACATCGCGCGCCGCTGATGCGTATTCCGGCAACTGGGCGTTTTGTTGAGGTGCGCGGTAGCTCGATTCTGACGATCGACAGCGCTGATGCCGCACAGATCGTTCACGGCCTTTACATCTGGGACGTCGCCGGTTTTTTTGCGTTCTATCGGCCTACTGCCCGAATTGTAAAATGCCGATGCCAACTGTTAGTTCGACAATTACTATCAACCGTCCTATCGATGACGTTTTTACGATTGTCACCGATGCTCGGATCTGGCCGCACTGGCATGTGTCGTCGCTGCACGTCGAGGGTGCGCCGCAGCGCCCGCTCGAAGTTGGCGACACCGTTATCGAGCATTTTCGTGTTGCCGATCGCACCGGCATCGCCTGCTGGCAAGTTGCCATATGCGACCGTCCGCAGCATTTCGTCGTTATCGGTAGCGTCTTAAACAGTACCAGCGGCGGTACCGTCAGTTATCATTGCGCTGCCGTCAACGAGACAACACTGTTCACGCGTACCTTCAGCTATGTGAGCGAGCGCGGCGATCTGCCCACGCTGCACGCCACAATACAAGCCGAGTCCGATAGCGCCTTGTTCCGCTTGAAAACCTTTATTGAACAGAGATCCAATCTACCACTGCCTTTCGCATATTAAAACAGAGCGTTCTACGCTCGACGCTTGTGCTGGCGTTGGTGCGCCGCCTTGTGCAGTCGTAAGCCGCAAGTACCAAGCGGAAATCGCAAAAGTAGTAGGGACAGAGCCATGCGTGTGCGTCATTTGCTACTGGTTGTGCGCGTTCTGGCGCTCCTGCTTGTCTGCGCATACGCGCTACAACCGGCCCCTGCCGCCGCCCACCCGTTGGGCAATTTTACCGTGAACCGCTACAGTCGGATCGCGGTCGGGCCGGAGCAGCTCACAGTTTTTTATGTCCTCGACATGGCCGAGATTCCTACCTTTCAGGAGCTGACCCGTATCGATAGCGATGGCGATGGTCAGTTAAGCGATACGGAACAAACAGCGTATGCCACATCCACGAGTTCAGAGCTGCGTAATAAGCTGCAACTCCAGCTCGCCGATCGGCCGCTGCCTTTACAGCTCGATAGCTACGCAATCGAATTTCCTGTCGGCCAGGGTGGTTTAAAGACGCTACGCTTAACCCTGAATTTGAGCGCAGCACTGCCTGCTGCTGCACGTTGGGCTGCGACATACACCGACACAAATTACAGCGACCGCCTGGGTTGGAAAGAGATTGTCGTCGCCGCCAGCGATGGTGCGCGCTTGATCGAAGCGGATGTGCCTAACCAGGATAGCAGCCAAGAGCTGCGCAATTATCCCGCAGACTTGTTGCAGAGCCCGCTCGATGTCAGCAGCGCCAGCTTTCGTTTTGAAGCTACCGCCGGTACTACCGGGGGCGCTAGCGCATCCCCGAGCATTCGCACCCGATGCAGCCGCTAGCCAGGATGCATTCGCGGCGCTTGATCGCCAACCCGGCGCGCGAGCCGATGGCCCTGCTCGGCGCGCTGCTGCTGGCTTTTGGCCTTGGCGCTGCCCACGCGCTCTCACCTGGCCACGGTAAAACGATTGTCGCGGCCTACCTCGTCGGCTCGCGCGGCACCGCCTGGCACGCCCTGGTGCTTGGCCTGACCACGACGGTGACGCATACGGCTGGCGTGTTTGTGCTCGGTCTGATCACGCTGTTTGTCTCGCGCTACATACTGCCTGAGCAGCTCTACCCCTGGCTCGGCGTGCTGGCTGGCCTGATGGTGCTGCTGATCGGCGCGGGCCTGCTGCGTTTGCGCTGGCGACAGTGGCGCGCACCAAATCACGGTGGCAGCGCGCTCGACGATAACGGCGGCCATACCCATGGTTTCGGCTACCACACGCATCTGCCAAACGAACGCGGCCAGTTGCGTGGCCTCCTTGCGCTGGGTGTCTCCGGCGGGCTCATCCCCTGTCCCTCAGCGCTCATCGTACTCCTCGCCGCCATCGCCGTTGGCCAGGTCGGCTATGGGTTGCTCTTAGTCAGCGTGTTCAGCCTCGGCCTCGCCGCTGTGCTTACCACCATCGGCGTTGCGCTTGTCTACGCCGGGAAACTCCTCGCACGGCTGCCCACGCCGAGCCCCATCATGCGCGTCATCCCACTGCTTAGCGCCGCTGTTGTCACCGTCGCCGGGCTTGGCATCACCGTTCAGGCGCTTTTTCAAACCGGAATATTCTGATTATCGGACGCTACCTTTCAGGCTACTGAATCCTGACTCCTGACTTCTTTCCTAGAAAGGGGGTGGTCGCCCACCGCAAAAGCGTGCCTTCAAGTATCCTGTAACGTGTCGGTCTGTAAACGTAGTTTTAAGGAGTGCTACCGCATGAAATCGTCTCGTCTGCTTCGCCCGCTCAGTATCGCGCTAACGCCGATCCTGCTCGCCGCTAGCGTCGCTACCGGATTTGGGCCCAACGGTGCCGGGGCATCTAGCCACCGCGAAGCGCCGCTGATCGCCAAAGACCCCTCGGTTGATGTCACCGACGTCTACGCCTTTCGCAGCCCCGACGATCCTGATACAGTAACGCTGATCTCCAACTGGATCCCCTTCGAGGAGCCGGGCGGCGGTCCAAACTTCTATCAGTTCGACAACAACGCCCGCTACAATATCAAGATCGACGGCGACGGCGACGGCGTGCCCGAGTATACCTACACCTGGACGTTCAGCAAGCC
>JAAUTF010000085.1 GCA_012031775.1 Candidatus Altimarinota bacterium
CGCGCGTGGCTGTCTTGCGAGCCAGTATCTTCAAGCCAATGGCGGTCGTAGCGCATAAAATTGCGAAAGCGCGCCGTCGCCGGATTAAAGGCGTGCCAGAGAAAAGCCATATACCGCGTCGCCAAGTCGGACGTCTCCGTGGGTGCGAACTCCTCCAGCTTCACGGCTGCGATCAGGGCGCGCGCGTTGTCGTCGGTGGTGTAGCCCTCGTTCGCATTCGGCACCGCCATCACGGCATGCTGCACCATGCCGGTGTCGTCGGTCATACGGCGCAGATGTGCAAGGCTAAGTGGTGGCAGCGCGGCTTCGTAACCGACGGCACAACGGCGCAAGCGTACCCGATCGCTCAGCCGATGCTCTACACGGGCGCGCTCGAACGATTCCATATAGCGTTGCGCAACCTGAGGCCAGGTCATGGTACGCCCGAGCAGGTACGCCTGCTTGCGCATCGCGTCGCGCGCGGCATCGTTGCCCAACAAGTCTTGCACGCGCGTAGCGATCGCAGCCGAGTCGGCAAAAGGTACCAGCACTCCACGCTCATCGGCCAGTAGCTCCTCGGCGTACCAGTAAGGTGTCGAGATCACCGCCTTACCGGCCCCGACTGTATATGCCAAAGTGCCCGACACAATCTGGGCAGCGTTGAGATACGGCGTAATATAGATATCGGCCGCGCCGATGAAGCGCATCAACTCGTCGATAGCGACAAACTGATTGTAGAAAATCACCTGCTTTTCGACGCCGAGCGAGCGAGCAAGGTCTTGCAAACTTGTGCGATACGCTTCGCCCTCGTGCTGCCGCACGTGCGGATGGGGTCGTGCCGAGCACCAGATAGACCACATCGGGGTGGCGAGCGAGAATCGCCGGCATAGCCGCTATCACATGCTCAATGCCCTTATTGCGCGAGAGCAAACCAAACGTCAACAAGACCTGCTTGCCCTCGACATCGAACTGGTCTTTGTGAAAACTCGCATCGAGAAACGGCACATCGGGGATACCGTGGGGAATGACGTCGATTTTGGCGGCAGACACGCCATAAATATCACGCAGGAACTGCGCACCGCGCTCGCTCATCACCACCAGTCGGTCAGAGAGCTGCGCCAGTTCGTTGAGCACACTGCGCTGTTGCGGGTCAGGATCACGCAAAATCGTATGCAGCGTAGTAACGATCGGCGCACGTAGATCGCGCAGAAGCGCCAGCAAATCGCTACCGGCGACACCGCCGAAAATACCGTACTCGTGCTGCACACAGACGACATCGGCATTGCTGAGATTAATGCTATCGGCCGCGCGACGGTAGGCGCTCGCATCGTGCTGGTCGATGGTATAACGCACCTGCTGCGGGTAGTCGTAGCCTCCCGGCTGGTCGTTCATCGCCAGCGCAAAGACTTCTGTGGCGGGAAAGGCCTCGGCGACCGCGCCGCACAGATCGGTCGTATAGGTAGCGATGCCGCACTGGCGCGGCAAATAATTGCCGATAACCGCCAGTATCTGCAACGAAGCTTCGGGTCGTAGAGACATATATACTGCTTTCTGGAGCTTTGGCCCGTCCACAAAGAGGCCAACTCCAAGCTAGGAAACGCCACCTCGCCGAGACAACAGCTCAGTGCGCAATGATCGGATTGATGCGTATGGCTTGCAGAAGCGAGCGCAGGGGCTAACCCCATCCCACAGACAACGTGGCGAAGGCCGAAGGAAGAAATGCAGCGCGCTCTAGCGCCTGCGAGGTTCTCGGCAAGTGCGACACCGCAGCGCGTCGTTGAGAAATCACACGCTCAGACAACGAGCGTATCCCTGTCGTGGTTTCTGTAGTGTAGCACCAGCGGGTAGATATTGGTAGCAGGCAAACTACGACAGCTGTGAGGGGGAAAACCTGTCAGCGCCGGAGAACCCCGATCTGATTGCAGATTGCTGCGCTCTCGCTTCTCATACCAAGTGGAACTGACCATTCCCCATATGGTCATGCTGAGCGCAGCGAAGCATCTCGGCCGAGACCCTGCGCTGCGCTCAGTGTGACATCCAGCACGTGCAGCGTCAATTGGTATCAATTCTCAGTTCTCGGTTCTCGGTTTTATGCTCTTTACGGCAGCGCCGCCTGTTTACGCGGTGCAAGCGCGGCGATCAGCACAGCTAATGGGCCAGTGATAACAAACAGGCTGAGAATGAGCATAACGCCGGCGCGTCGCCCCTTGCTCACAAAGAGATACTCAGCGGTGAAGGCACAGAGATACCAGGTAAATAAGATAACTGCTGGGCTTATTAAGAATACTGAAACTAATGCGCTGACCGAGGCTGCGATCAATAGTAGGCATAAAGTACCTTTGAAGGCAGGACGTGGAACTTGGTGAACGCGCCGAGGCTCGTTGAGAAGGCAGTCGATGACGAACAGCGGAGTCCAAAAAATCGAAAAGAGTCCTTGGAGTAGTCCAAGCGCACCTTTACCATTCAAGTTTTGGTTCAAAAATGTAAGGACTATTATCGAAACAAGCCATGCCGATATCAGCATGAGGGGGTGAAATAGCCCAACTGACCACAATCCTACTGAAAGACTTGCAAGCATTAAGCTTTTCCTATTCACCCCGGGAAAAAGCTGCGCCAGGGACGAAGCCTGGTTCGTTGTGTAGCTTGCTGACTGAGATCCATTAATCGGCGACAAAGGCTGCGCCATTGGGGACGATATAGGCGGCTCGCGCTCCTGCCTCCTGCCTTCTGACTGCTGCCGGGCTTGTCAACGGAAGGCGCGGGGCAGCCTGCACCGGTATGTTCGTACTACTGAATCCTGAGTCCTGAATCCTGACTGCTGGCGTATTCAACGCGATGGTAGCCTCCGTAGTCGGTTGCCTATAGCTCGACGCTGCTGGTTGCGGCTGTGATGCAGTGGTTTTTATCGGCGCAGGTGCTACTGCTGATTCTGGTGGCAATTGCAGCGCCATCTTAAATTCGCGCACACTCTGGAAACGTGCGTCGGCGCGCAGCTCCAGCGCTTTTGTAACTGCCAGGGCCACATGGCCAGACAAGCGTGGGTTTAGCTGGAGTATCGGTGGAAGCGTACCGCTATCGCTGGCGATACGATCCGTCGCCGCTGGCGGCTCGCTACCGGTTAGCAGATGAAAGAGCGTTGCGCCCAGACTGTAAATGTCGCTGCGTGCGTCGGTGCGCTGTTGGCCCATACCCCATTGTTCTAACGGCGCATAGGCTGGTGTGAGCCCGCGCCGCGATTGTTGCGTCTGCTGTGTGCCCTCCTTCAACAGACCAAAATCGACAAGTTTTACCAGGCCTTCTGGTGTAATGCGGATATTGGCTGGCTTGACATCACGATGGTTGTAGTGCTATTACCGTAATTGCGCATTATCGCCGCGTGCTGTGCCAAGCCTCTGCGTGGGCATGCGCTGACGAAGCTGTGTTCACTCTCCTTCTGACTCCTGACTCCTGACTTCTGACTTCTCCTGCAGCTGTGCAAGATACACCTGCATCTCCTCCTCGCTCATAAACGGTGCTTGCAGGCGAATAATCTCGCCGCTCGCACGGCGGAAGAGCATATCGCCGCGACCGAGCAAATTTTCGGCACCATGGGCGTCGAGTACTACCCGCGAGTTGACGTTCGACGCAACCCTAAAGGCGATGCGTGCATCCAGGTTTGCTTTTAATGTCGAGGTGACGACGTCCGCGCTCGGGCGTTGTGTGGCTAAAACAAGATGAATACCCGCCGAGCGTGAGACCGCGCCGAGGCTCATTAGGTCGCGCTCGAAGCTCTCGGCATCTTTTTTGTTGAGAATGCTCATCAACTGGGCGTACTCGTCGATCAGCGCCACGATCGGCGGCAGCGCCTCTTGTGGGTAGCGCCGATTGAACTCCTTGATATTCATACTGCGCCCGCGCATCAGTTGTTGGCGGCGCGGCATCTCGTCGCGTACCAGTTCCAGCAACATCGCCTGGGCCTCGACGGGCTGTGTAAAAACTTTGCCGCCGCGCAGATACGGCAAGCCCTCGAAAAAGCTAAAATCGGTCTGCTTGGGGTCGACGATCAGCAGTTCGATCTTGCCTGGTGCGTACTGCGTCATCAAACTGAGCAGGAGCGAGCGTAGAAAGACCGATTTGCCCGATCCGGTCGCACCAGCCACCAGCAGGTGTGGGAAAGCTGCGAGATCGTCGGTAACGAGCGCTCCATCGGGGCCGACGCCGATAATGATCGGCAACTCGGCCATGCCTGGCGTGCCAAGATTGTTGAGTAGCGGCAACAGTTCGATCATCTGCGGCTGCTCGCGCGGAATATCAACACCGACAAAATTCGTGCGCAGCACATTATCGATAATCGGCGTACGCGATAGTGCCAGGTCGCGCGCCAAATCCTCGGCGACGCTCTGAATCTTTCTGAGCGTCTCCTGGCCACTTAGCTGCAATTTGAAGCGCACAATGCTCGGCCCCACATCGGCATCAGCTGGCTTGATCGCCTGGATCTGCACGCCGCGTCGGCGCAGCGCGCGGTCGAGTTCTTTCGCCTTAGCGACAAGCCACTGCTGCTCGTCGATCACTGGCTGCTCAGCGATGCCAAATTGCTCCGCGAGCGTTGGCTGCGAGTCTAGACGTTGCGGTGCGACAGGTGTGATGTGGATTGGCGGTGCCACTTCTGGTAGCGATGGCTTCTTCGTTCCGAGCTGTGTTGCCTTTGTTTGCGTATACGCAGCGGGCATCGGTTGTTGTGCCCATATAGGCAGTTCCTCTGACGGTTGACCGATATGGGTCAACTGGTTTAACAAGCCTGCCAGCTCATTTCGGCCGTAATGGTGGGCGTACAAAGGAACTTGTAGCGCATCGTTAGTACCAATTGCAAATGGCCTTTCAAGCGGCCCATCCACGATATCGGCCTGCCCGTCGTAACAAAAAACCCACGTATGACCACTGATGTCCAGTTGAAACACACCCGTTTGCAGCTGGTCGCGAAAGAGTTCCCACAGTTCGCGCTGCTCAGGTTGCACCTTCAGATTGCCCGTCACCGCGCGGTAGAGCTGATCATACCAATAGAGCGCGTCGAGGTGCTCGTGCTGCGGGGTAAAAGCGGGCAGCAGCCGCGCCATGCCGCTTTGCACCTGCACCTCTGCGTCACGCGCTTCGCTCGCGAAGGAAAGCTCGCCGATACATTTGGCCTCGAGAATTTCGAGGTGAAGCAGCAGAGTATCGCTGTCTGTGCGCGCAATCGCCACAAAGAGCAAATCGGGGAATTTGCCGCGGCTAAACCAGTGCTCAAAATCGTCGAGTAGAATCCAGGTCGTTAACGCGCTTGGATGCGCCGCTCGGTAGCGTTGCTCGGTGGCGAACCGGGCCGCCACCAGTCCGATCAATTCGTTCAGAAAAGCGCCCGGCCCGGCGGCGCGCAGCACGATATCGCCCGAGACCAGCTTGGCTTCGTTCACCAGGTGCTGCGAGATCGTTTTACAAAGCTGTTCGTCAGCCATTGGGAACATCGTACCGAGGCGTGTGGCCAGGCGCTGCGTCACAATCTCTTGCGAGCGCCCCGAAGACGAAACCGTTAGGTTGTGCTGCCGTTTTGCGCCCAGGCCCAGCGAATAGCGTATCACCTGCACCTTATTGGGAAAGGCCGCCTCAAGCAGAAAACGGTCGATTGACGTATCGTAGCAGATGATCCAGTTGAAGCGATCGTGTAGCCGCTCGATATCCGCGCGCCAATGATCGAGTGTCATCTGGCGGTAGAAACGCGCTTCGTGCCCCCGACGCGGGGCGCGCTTCGTTAGTGCAGCGTGCTGAGCTAGCAAGAAGAGCCGCACGAGCGCTGGCTGTTGTGGAGCATTGAGCGCGATCTGCCGGTACTGCTCACCTTGCGGGAAGGGTTCCTGCCGCCCGCGATAGGTGGGTAGGTAGCCATCGGATGGTACATCGTCGCCTTCACATGGTTCAAGGTCAGAGACGATCTCTTGCCCGCGCTCCGCCAGCACATCGGCAAGCACAACAATGTCAGTATCTTCGTGCTGGGTGAACAGCACTTCTGCAGGACATTCGAGCACTTTCACGGTAATCGCCGGGAAATAGCTTTGCCCCTGGCGTTCGGTGCCGGCAAAACCCCTGGCGACCCATGTGCTTACGCGGCGAAAGAGCGGCGCTCCGCGTTCGCTGGTATGCACAATCACAGTGAGCCGTAGCGACCAAGCACGGGCGCGTGCAGTGCGGCTAAGTTGCTCGATTAGCAAGCCAGGCAGCGCGCCGTTGCGGCACTCAAAAAGCAAGATCTCGATGCCGTCGCGCACAAAGGGGTAAGTTTCGATGTAATCCTGCACCACCGCGACGATACCTTCGACCGCCCGTAGCGCCGCGAGTGCATTTTCGTTCTCTGCGAGTAAGTCGGTGTCGAGCCCAAAAGCTTCGGCGCTGGCCGCTTCATGAAAATAGAGTTCGTAGCCCTCAGCCTCTTCCACCGGCAGAAAGCGTGCTGCATTACGGCCATCGCCTGGCGGCAACGCCAGCACCGGCGGGAAACTGCTCGAGCCGTAAGTAGCGGCAAGTTCCTGCTGGAATCGCTTCACATCGACGATCGTTGCGGGCGCGGTGTGGTCGAGCAGCCTGACAATCAGTTCGTTAAAATAGCGTGCGCGCTCGCGCCACCAGAGCAACTTCAGCGGGTGTAGTAGCGGTACGATCGCCCATTTCTCAAACCGGGCCTGCCCGACAAGCCAGGCCTGATTGATCATGCGGTAGCTGGCGACGACTTCATCGCCCGTCGACAAGCTATTGAGCGCTGTCGTCAGCAGCGCCTCGTAGGCTGTAAGCAGTGGCCCAATCTCAGCGCCAAGCAAGCCGCCCTCAGTAGCAGTGATGAAAGTGGCCCAGGCCTGTTCGAGTTGCACGAGCGCCGCGTCACACTGCGCCCACACCGCCGCCCGTGCGTTGGGCCGCAGCTGGTCTTCAAGCGCGGCCCGCAGATCGCTTGGCTGCACGTACCAGGGGCCAAGCGATTGCAGCGGATGGCTCAAATCGAGGTCACCAATCTCGTCAAGCGGCTGGCAGCAGTTATAGATCGGCACCCGCAAGCGGGCCGCTTCCTGCGCGAAGAGCGGGCCATGATCGCTGGCTTGCAACAGGTTCTGCTCATTGGCAAGCGCCTGGGCTGTCGCTGCTGCCGGACTGTCGGAGCGGTACTGCCACATCAAAGTGGCCGTAGCGATCTCGTTGCCCTGTGCGGTCAGCAGTGTCACGCGGAAAGGAATCTCGGCACGGGTCTCGGGCTGTTCCTCGTCGTCGCCTTCTGCCTGCTGCTCGACCGTGTCGGCGAGCTGCCAGAGCGACGTGAGCTGCCAATCGATGGTGGCAAGGCGCTCGCTTATCCCGCCATAGATCATCCGGAAGACACTTGCAGCTTCGCCGTGCGCGTCGCGACGTTCCACAGCAGCTGTTGCGAAGCTCACGCGCAGTTGGGTGCCTGGGCCAAGGAGACCTTGCTGCGCGTGCAGTAGATCGATGGCAGTTGCCGCCAGCCCTACCAGAAAATCGGCGCTGTAGCGGGTGTGCGGTCGCACCATGCGCCGTAAATCGTTGCGTAGCGCCTTATTGAGTGTTGGGCCTTCCTCGCTAAGAAAGCGATCGAGAACCTCGCTATCCGGCTCGCGCGCCTGCTGAAGATCGTCGATAATGTCGGCAAGATCGTTATTGCCGACAAGGTTATGTTGTTCGGCGACGAGCTGCAGGCGTTCAACTGTGCGCTGGTAACGTTCGGCTTTCGATACCCGTCCGCGTGAGGTGATCAGCTCCTGCACCTCTTGCCAGTCGATGCGTAGCACTTCAAGCAACTCGGCGCGATTGTCGCTGAGCACTCCATCGATAAAACGATGCAACAGTTCTGCCTTGGCTGTGCTGCTCAGTCCTTGAAAGCCGGTATCATCAGCCAGCTTCAGCTTCTGCAGACGAGCCAGGTAGTCTTGCCGCGCCCGGTCGTCGAGCACTTCGATGCCAACCTGGGCCGCTTCTTTTAAGCTACGCAGTAGCTTATCGCCGCGCGGCGTGTTGATATGTTCGGCAAGTTGACGGCAACGAAATAGGCCGAGCGCCGGAGGCTTCGGCAATCGTTTCTTGGAGTGGTGTCCCAGGCCGCTGCTGCATACGGATGTCGATGTCGCGCAGAAACTCGGCGAGATCGCGCAGCTGTGGCTCAAGCCGCAGCCGACGCAGCCGACGCACAAAATCGATCAGCACGCGGCGCTCGCGTCCATCAAGCTGATACCCTGCAAAGCTCGCACCGATCAATTCGCCGAGGCCATCGCGCGTCAAGGTTTGCTCGCCGATCGCGTACAAATCTTGCAGGCTCTGTGCGTCGCTTGTGCGCCGGTTAAGAATCAGCAGCAGGGTATGATCGGCAGGCAGATTGTTGCGATACCAGGTTGCCGAGCGCGCTGCCTCCATCGCCATCGCAGGGTGACCTTCAACGGGCACAATGCTACGCACAAGCAGTGCACGCCCGGCAAGTCTCCATTGTTGCTCAGCCAACGTGTCGAGCAAGTGGCGGTAGCTTATTTCGTTAAAGCCCTCGACACGCACAAAGGCGCGCGCCGTCGGGCCGCTGCCGATCGCCGCAGCCAGATGGTGCAGAATGGCGCTGGCGATCGTCGCGTCGGTCGATGCACTCATAGCGGCTCCCGGCAATTATAGACGGCTCACCAGCGCGGTTGCGTCGGAGTACTGTGTCACCAGCCCGGCACGTTTCAGGCGCATCAGGAGCGCGTTCCGATTACGAATATAGTATTCCTCGTTGATGCGTAAGCGTGCCGTCAGGCCAGCGATGTTGGCCTCACCCGGCCCAACGATGATGCCGTAACGCTCATAGAGTCGTTGTAGCATAGGGCCAAAGCCAAGCACCTCGCCCGGCTGTAAATTGGCTGTCACCAGTGTCTTGAGCAAGGTGTCGCCGAGTACAAAGCGCGGGCGCGGCCCCTTGTGCGGCGCGATCAGACCGATCGCGCGCCCCAATTTGCTATGCGCCGCCAGAAAATTACTGCGAAAATCGGCGCTGAGCGCGCTAAATACGGCGTCGCTCACCCCGCGCACGATCCCTTCACGTGAGGTGTCGCCGCTGTTGTAGCTGATGTTCAACTCGTGCAGGCGGTTTTCGTATTCTTGCTTTGCCCGCGTGCGTGCGCCGCCGAAGTAATTTTCTGCCTGGCCCTTCAGCGCATCGAGCAGGAGCCTATCGTCTGCCTGCTCGTTTGCCCAGGCCGCTACCTTGTCCGTGATCAGGGCGCGTGCCCGCTCAATCTGCCAGGCATCCAGCCGCCGCAGTTGGGCCGCCGAACGCTCACGTAGCACACCGCCATCTTCGTCGCCGAGCAGATCGACGAGAATGTGCGGTCTGCACGCCTCAAGGCAGCTGCCGGAAGCGTGGCCCTCGGCGTCGCTGGCCGGATGCGCGCGGTGGTAGATATAACACACAATATGGAAACTGATCAGGTGCGCCAGTAATTCCAGGCTTTCGAGCGCGTCGAGGTTATTATCGAGAAAGCAGTCGAGATCTTCGGCGAATTGACGATACAATGGGCAAGCTGGATCGGGCAGCCAGCCGACGCGCCCCTCGATCATCTGCTCGTCGCCATCGTCGGCGAGCGCAGTCCAGGTGCCGTTAACGATGCGTGCGAAATCACCAAGCGCCCGGTTGCGCTCCTTCAACAAGTATTGGATCTTGCTACTGATGCGCTCACGTCGCTCTCGATCACCCTCAGTGCCCGCCGAGATCATCAGGTAGTAAAGCTCGCCGCCACGCGCAAAAAAGTTGCGCGCAAAAAACTCGATACCGCGATCAAGTTGTTCAAGCGGGAGTTGCGCCGGGTCGCCGACATATTTACGTTTGGTCGAGCCTTTGCGTAGCGCCTCCCAAAGCAAAAACTCTTCGTGAACGGGAAACAAGCTCTTGGCGTACCACGAGCGGTCATCTTCAATAGCGGAAAACGAGCGCAGCAGCGAGCGCAGTTGTGCGATCAGTTCCTCGGCGTGCTGCCGATCGGCGGGCAGATGTGTATGAAGCTGGCGGCGAATCTCATCGGTGGCGCGCTGATCGCGCGGGTCGGGCGTCTTCTCACGACCATCATAGAAGACGAAGCGGCGCAGACCGAGTCGCTTGGGCAGGCGGTACTCATCACGATAGTTCGCCTCGCCGCTGCGGTTTGGTAAACCCTGACCGAGTTGGTAATCAAAACCGGCCAGCACGCCGAGGAATTCCAGCATGTACTCCATCCAGTGCTGGCCTGCCCGCAGGCGATGGCCCCAGATATGTGCCGCAAGCGCGTGTTTGCCGTTCTCGTCGAACTGGCCGTAGACATTGTTCATGACGTTTGCCCCCGAATAATCCCTTGTTCGTCGATCCAGAGCTTGCGTAGGCTGTAGTGGTGGCGCTCCGCGACAAAGAACTCGAGCTGCTCGCTTTGATCGGGCGCGCTCGCAAACGTATTCAGCAGGCGATCTTTGAAGCTACGGACATCGAGTTCGCATTCTTCAGCCAGGACATTGTAGGTGCCGCCATGCGCTAGCCGCAGCACATACTCGAACTGTAACAGCCCGATCCGCCAACGCAGCGCTTCGAGTGTTCCACGCCGCTGGGCGGGCGGCGCGACGGCCAGATAAAGCGCACGCCGATCGAAGTTGTACGCTGCATGCGACCGATCATCGGTCTCAAACCAGAGATCGGTGCTTGCAAAGCGCAGCCGCACCAGTGGGCGCGGATGCTCACCGCTATGCAAGTACTGGGTTGTGACAAAGAGGTAGTCACGCTCCCGCAGGTAGAGCTGCGAGAAGGCTCGGTTGAGGCCGCAAATAAAATCATGTAACACGCGATCTTTCAGACCCCGCTCGTCCTGTAGCAGCCGCTGATAGAGATCGAAGTACAAAAATGGGATGAGACGCATTGCCTTTGTTGCATCTTGCCACTCGAAAAAGAGCTTACGACGGCAGTGCGGGAGCCATTGGCTGAGCACCACCTCCTCGCTAGTTGCGCTGCTCTCGGCTCCACCGTCAAGGTAGGCCTGGCGGGCTTGCGCAAAGCGACGCTCATTCAGGTCGACCTGCGGCGCAAACAAGCGGCTATGCTCGGCGCGCTCGTTCTCTGTCTGGCCACCGCTAACAATAAAATCGTCGATCTCGAAGAGCGAGTGCTCACCAACATTCAGGCGGTTGAGGTGTACCACCACGCTCGCCTTCTGGCGGAAGCCAGCATCGTCGGCACGCCCCCAGATATTTTGATAGTAGCTGAACGGCGCACGCGATTCGCCAGTGGCCACCAGCTGTTGTAGTGTATCGCAACGCTGATTGCCGGTGATGCTATAAGCCAGGTGAATCAGCATGTCGCGCACGGTTACATGGATGTCAAGGTGTTCAAGCAGGCTGTACAGTAGCTGTACGCGGCTGACGATCTGGTCTTCGCTCAGCTGCGCCGCGTTGAAATACACCGGGGCAGCGTTCCAGGATTGGGCAGGGCTGGCAGGCTCCCCAGTGCGCGGGCTGCGTAATCCAGCGTAGGGCCTCCGCCACAAAAGAAGATGTCGTCGCCTGGGTCAGGTTAATTACAACCAGCCCTGGTAGATCGACGGTTGCCTCGGCGCGCAGCTGGGCATCGACTTGGTCGTAAAGCGCATCTAATGCGGCGCTCTGGCGTAACAGATAGCGCAAGCGGCCTTCATTGGCGGCTATAAGAAAGCGATCGTTGTCGCTTGGCCTGGCTACGGCATCGGCGAGGCGCTGCAAGACAGCAGCGCCCTGCGCTTCGCCAAGTTCCGAGAGATCTTTGACGACATGTAAGCTGAGACGGTCGCGCAGCAATGTGTGCTCGCCGCTGCTGCCCCAATCGTGAAAGGGTCGGCCGCTGAATGCCGTGGCGATCTGGCGGCAGAGGTAGGTTTTGCCGTCGCCAGCGTTTCCGGTCAGGATCACCGAGGGCGGGTCAGGGCGTGCGAAATAGCCGTGCAGAACGCTTTCCACCTTCGTGGTCAGGCGCAATGGCCCGGCGGCGGCGGCGGCGCTTGCGCGATGAACTCGTCGAAGGCGGCCTCGTGGTCGGGCGAGGCGGTGGTGTAGCGGTTCAGGTAGTCGACAAAGGGGTTGCTCACGCTCACCATATTCTCAGCTCCTTCACAAATGGCAGATATCGCATCCTTGCTCGTCGTCGTCGGCGTTGAGGGCGGCACCTACCAGTTCGATCAGCGGGCGGTTGGGCCGCCGTTTGCGCTCTTGCTCCAGGCGTATGGTGTGCTCGCGCCGGATCTGGGCGATGCGCTCGGGCTGTGCTAGTTCGTCGAGGCTCTCGCCGGGTCGCCAGGTGAAGCGCTCGCCGCCGCGCTCGGTTTCATAGGCCTGGGCTTCGGCGAAGCTCGCCGGGTGGTGCTCCATCAGGCCGACCCACTCGTTTGCGCGCTGGAAAAAACAAAAGGTGCAGCCGCTGCGCTGTCGCCAGCTGTAGTAGCTTGGCAGGCCCAGGCCGCTTGCCTCCAGCAGGCGCTCTACGTCGGCGATGGCGATGCCGAATTCTTTAAATGGGAAGACCGGCTGAATATTCGGCTTGGTCGATACATAGCCGCTGCGCGCTTCGTCGGCGCGGATGCCAACGTAGCTCCATACGATGTCGCTGCCAACATAGGCTTCGAATGGTTCGATCTTGAGTTTGCGGGTACACCAGCGCACACGCGCCGAGGGTAGCATGCCGCCGTACATGTCTAACCAGTGGTCGAAGCCGCGCTGCGCGCCTAGCTTGATGATCGGGCGCTGCAGAAATGCCTCCAGCCGGTCGAGGTAGTCGTAGGTTTCCGGCAGCTCTTTGTGGGTGTCGCAGAACAGATATTCCAGCTGTGGTATTTTGCCGCGTAGAAAGATCGCCAGGGCGGTGC
Source organism: Candidatus Altimarinota bacterium (assembly GCA_012031775.1). Classification (GTDB taxonomy): domain Bacteria; phylum Chloroflexota; class Chloroflexia; order Chloroflexales; family Chloroflexaceae; genus JAAUTF01. The sequence goes on from JAAUTF010000085.1 coordinate 12,864, forward strand.
TGTCTTTGCCGCCGCTTAGATTGACAATATGCCGCCCCGGGCGCTCGGCCCACGAGCGGATCGTGTCGTCGGATGTCGTCATTGTGGTCGCTCCCTTTGAACCGCAATACCGGGTGACCAGGTGACCGGGTGACCAGGTGAGCCTGTCGGTATGAAAACGTGTCACCGTGTCACCGCATGTAAATGACCGGGTGACCGGGTGAGCCTGTCGGTGTAAAAACGTGTCACCGTGTTACCGTGTCACTGAGTCTGCCCGACCTTCTGAATCCTGAATCCTGTATCCTGCTCCAGAATCCCCCGCAACAGTTCGGCCAACGCCATGGCTCGTTGCTCGTCGCTAAGGTCGCTGTGGCGCCCGAGCGCGGCGCTCAGGTCGTCGCGTAGCTCTGCAAGCGCTGCGTCGTCGGCGGCGAGGTGCAGCACGCGGCTTATTCGCCGCTGCC
>JAAUTF010000086.1 GCA_012031775.1 Candidatus Altimarinota bacterium
CTGGGCGCAGCGGAGGGCGCTAGCGGCGCAGTCGGCGACGCTGCCGCTGGTGAGATGAGCAATAACGCGCGCGCTTCCGTTGCCTGCGGCACAATCGCCTGCTGGCGCGGTAAGATGGCGAATGCAAGGCCTGCCGCGAGTACGATCGCGGCGAGAGCCCCACTAAGCGCCCACAGCCAGGGCGGTTGGCGTCTCGATGCGGCGACGACGGCGACAGCCGGTGTCTTCGGCGCTGTCGCTACAATTGTGGTGTCGGTATAGGCGGGGGCAACGCCCGCAGGTCTGGTGCTGGCTGGGCGCAGGGCGGCGCGTAAGGCGGCAGCGCTCGGCGGTCGGCGGTTGGGGTCGAGGCTCAACGCTGCTACCAGTGCCGCGCTGACCGTCTGTGACACGCTGGGGTTCAGTTCGTGTGCTGGCCGCAACGGGTCGGGTTGGCCCTGGGCGGCAGCGGAGGCGCGTTCGAGGGCATTAGCGGTGGCGTGCCGGTGAGTAAGTGATGCAGGGTTGCGCCGAGCGCATAGAGATCGCTGGCTGGCCCGGTACCGCTGCCCTGGATCTGCTCTAGTGGCGCGTAATTTGGTGTGTAGCCGAAGAGACTGGCTGTGGTAGCGACTTGCGAGCCAAGGCCGCCCATACCTTTGGCAAGCCCGAAATCGAGCAGCACGATGTCGCCACCTGGCGTCATCTTTAAATTTTGTGGCTTAATGTCGCGATGCACGATCGGCGGCTGCTGGCAATGCAGGTACTCGAGCGCCTGCAGGATCTGATCGGCCCAATCTAGCACCTCAGCTACAGCGAAAGGCCGCCCGCGCTGGCCCAGGAGGCTGCCAAGATCGCTACCGGGAATATACTCCATCACCAGGAACTGGCCGTGCGCATCGGTGAAATAATCGGTGACTTTGGGCAACGACGCGTGGCGCAGCCCGGCGAGCAGGCGCGCCTCGCGCTGAAAGGCGGTGCTAAACTGGGGGCCGCTGAGCAGCATCTGCTTGAGGGCCACCGTATTGCCGAGGCGTTCATCGCTGGCCTCGTAGACGGCACCCATGCCACCCTGGCCGATGGTGCGGCGAACGATATAACGATCGTGAACCGTGGTGTTGGGCACAAGCGTGGGTGCAGCCGGCTGCATCAGCGTTCCTTCCTAAAGTTTGCTCCACGGCGCATCGCAACGAGGTATGCGGCAATGCTTTATCCACCATCTGCAAGCGGGAATGGTATTACAATACACTATGGAATAGGCACGACGATTATGCTTGTTCCATAGTGTATTGTAACGTGTTAAGCTGCCGCATGCTGAGCCCTGAGTTCTAACTTTTGTCATCTACAGCAAGCTTAAACGGTTTGTAAAGAAGCTTGCGTCGTTGCGCATGGTGTAGCTGCGCACGACGACACAGCCCCGCACACAACTGGTTTAGGTATTGATGCCTGACCACACCTGTGCAGACGCATCACGGTTCACGTCTCACGCTGATAATGTGTATGATCCGTTTCTTGAAGGAGTGCGCAATGCAAGATCACGAGCTACGCACGACGATGTTGGCAGCCTTAGACGCTGAGTATAGCGTATTGATGGCGCGCTGCCGCAAGTACGACGGCGCGCAGTTGCGCGCTGCCGTGCGCGCCGATGGCTGGACGGCCCACGATATTCTTGCCCATGTCGCCGATGCAACCTATGGGCTGTCGCTGCTGACGCTTGGTGAAGCGCAGCCAACGCTGCCGACCGACCCGCAAACAGGCTATCTCAGCCCGCACGAGTATAACGAGCAGCGCCGCCAGAAGAATGCCGATCTCAGTGTCGAGAAGCTGCTCAGCCGTTTGGAGAGCGCCTTCGCTACGGCTCGCCGCGCAATAGCCGAAACCTCCGACCTCGCCGCAGACGGCCCCTACGGCCCGCCCACCACGCGCCACGATTGGTTACAGCGCATTGTCGACCACGCGCAGGGGCACCGTGAGGAGCTTGCTGAGCTGTTGTAATAAGAAACCGTGTAAGCATACACACACTATCTGCAATGCCCCCAATCTACTGCTCTGTGCTCTCTGATCTATGCTGATAAAGCAGCTTACAGCTTTCATCGCGATGAGCCGCCCGGCGATCTTGCCGAGTGGTGTGCTGGCCTTTGCTGTCGGAGTAGCGATGGCTTACGCCGAGACGCAAGAACTTCCCGTCGCTGCAGTTACGGTGGCGCTAACTGTAACAATGCTAGCGAATCTGGCAGCGCATTTCGCCGATGAATACGCAGACGTCGATACCGACACGCTCGCTCGCCATACCTTGTTCTCCGGTGGGAGTGGCGTATTGCCCGCTGGCGTTATCACGCCTACCCACGCGCTTTATGCTGCGTATAGCTGTGTACTGCTGACAGCAATAGTTCTGCTTGCTGCGCTCGGTGTTGGCCTTCTAGCGCCGCTCGCTGGCTGGATCGCGGTGCTCGGCACAATTGGTGGCTGGTACTACTCGATGCCGCCGCTCGCATTAGAGCGGCGTGGCCTTGGCGAATGCGACAATGCCCTGCTTGGCGGTGTGTTGATGCCGCTTATGGGCTATGTCGCCGTGCGCGGCACAGCTGAACTGTCAACGGTTGTGCTTCTTCTGCCGATGTTCGCCGCCGTCATGATCTGCTTGCTCGGCGTTCACCGCGTCGACCGCCACGCCGATGCGCTCGTCGGCAAGCGCAGCCTTGTGGTGATCCTTGGGACACATAGCCGCCAGTTGCACCATTGGTGTACCACCCTCGCGTATGGCCTGCCGCTGCTTTTTAGTGTCTGGCTTGTACCGATGCCGGTCGCTCTAGCGCTCTGGTGTACCTCGCCGCTCGCGCTGTATGCCACTTGGCGCTACGGCCACGACGAAACAGCCCTACCCGACATCGCAGTGATGGTGGCGTATATGGGGGCCTGGATCGCGGGATGGGTATTCTCTTAAGCCTGAATCTTCAAAATTTCATCAAAATTCGCACAAAATCGGGCATCCAGGCGGTACCATACTACGTAGAGTTCGTGTACACTTAGTGCAGGGTGATGACAAAAGCGTTGCAGGTTCCTGCGATCAGCATCGCGCCAAAAAGCTGTGCCGACCAAGCGACTATGGCGCGCATCTTGCAATGTATAATGTAATCACCCGAAAGGGACGTACGTATCGTCGTGGATCGCGGTCTAGCAAAGGAGTAGCCCAGAATGCGCCGAATCATGATTGCGCTGCTGGCCATGTTCGCCCTTGTCTTGACGGTGGCTGCCCCAAAGAGTCTTGGCGCGCAGACCATGAATATGGTCCGTGTGATGCACGCCTCGCCCGATGCGCCCGCCGTAGATATCTACGTTAACGGTCAGCGCGTCCTCGCCGATGTTCCATTCTTCTCGTACAGCGGCTATCTGTCTCTGCCGGACGGCACGTACCAGGTAGCGATCACGCCGGCTGGTGAGAGCACCGACGACGCCGTATTGGTTGGCGATCTCACGGTTGAGGGTGGTTACATCGGCACGATTGCCGCTGTGAACACGCTGGACAACTTTGAAGTCATCCTCTACGACGACGATATTTCGCCGATGGCGGCTGGCACCTCGCGCGTGCGCATCATTCATGCTTCGCCCGATGCGCCCACGGTAGACATCAAGGTCGCCGGTACGAGCACGGTTGTAGTGGGCGATGTATCCTTCCCGCAGTACGCGACGCTGAACGGTGTCCCAGCTGGTACCTACGCTTTCGACATCAGCCCGGCTGGCTCGACGGACGTTGCCTTCACCACGCCAGACCTGCGCTTCGAGCAGGGTTGGACATACACCCTGATTGCCACCGGTTTGTTTGATGAGGGTGGTTTCTGGGTACAGTCGCGCGTCGATAACGTCGCTGAGCCGTTGGCCGCTGCCGGTTTCGGCAATGGTACGGCCAAGTTCGTTCAGCGCTAGTTACGAATAGTGGAAGTTCGCTGAAAATTCGGCGAGCTTTCACAGGCCTTAGGTAAAGAGAGTTTTGGTCAACTTGTTTCTCGATGCATAAGGCCCCGTCGGTGCCAGTAAACATGGCACGCAAAAGGGCCGCCGTTCGCAACTGCGAACGGCGGCCTTTTGCGTGCCAGAGTAACTTAGGGGTTCGTTCCTCCGCCTGGATCTGCCTGGGTCGCCTGTTCGAGGCGTGGATGCCAGTGCTTCACGAGCGGCCAGAGCACAAAAATGAGTGCCGGGAGATGAGTCCAGCAATTTGTCCAGAACACACGATGCACCGGAGATAAGGGCCAGGCCAGTACCGCTATCCAGCTGCACGCGGTGAGAATAGCGCTCTGCGTGAACGTGCGAGGGATAACCCAAAGCGGGAGTATATCGTAGGCTAACTGTGGCGCAATCGCCATGGCGCAGTACAATCGCGCTTCGCTTGTACGCCAGCGAAGCAGCGCGAGCAGCAGTAGTGGCCCTGGCCAGTAGAGAAGCGGGATAGAACTGCCGTTAAGCCCAAAGACGTCGTCAGTATCTAAACTAGAGCCTGCGGAGCTGCGGCGAGAGTGTCAAGCTCAGCAGCGAGAGCAGACAGGAGATAGCAGCGCTTGCAGCGACCGTCAGTGGCACGTTACCAACCCACTCGGCCACGGCCCCAACTGCTAAACCGCCCATTGGGCTGAGCCCCATCAGCAGAAGAGTGAAGACGCTCATAACACGACCGCGCAGAGCGTCGGGTACAATCGACTGGATCAGCGTATTGCTAAGCGCCATACAGGTGACGCCAGCCCACCCCGAGAAGAACAAGCAGACCATGGCCGGGCCAAGATCGCGCATAAAGGTGAAGGCGATGAGGAAGAGCGGCTGTAGGATGGCCGCTGCGATGACCATACGCCCACGCGGTAGCTTGTCGCCGAACTGCGCTAAAATAAGCGCCGCGATCAGAGCACCAAAACCGTTCGACGCCGAGAGCATACCAAGGCCCTCGGCCCCCGAGTTAAGCACATCACGAGCGAAGATCGGCACCAACGGAATATACGCAAAGCTGAAGAGCGAGATCGCCGCCGCAAGCTGGAGCAAGGCGCGTACGCGTGGTTCATTAGTAATGTAGTGCAGGCCTGCCCGTAACTGGCCCCTAGCCCGGCTGTTCGCCTTCGGCGTGTACGGTGGCAGCCGCATAAGCAGGAGGCTGGCGATCACCGGCAGAAAGCTCAAGGTGTTCAGCAGAAAAGCTGGCCCCTCGCCGATCAGTGCCACGATAATACCGGCCACCGCCGGGCCGATGGTGCGCGCTGCGTTGAAGATCGATGCGTTAAGCGCGATCGCGTTGAGCAGATCTTCTTTGCCGACCATCTCGACCGTAAACGATTGGCGTGTCGTGGCATCGAAGGTATTAACAATGCCGAGCAAGAGCGCCAGCACCAGCACAGCGCTTACAGTTACTGAATTGGTAAGCGTCAGAATAGTGAGGATCGCCGCCAGGAGCATTGCTGTAACCTGGGTAATCAACAGCACCCTGTGCTTAGAGACACGGTCGATAATTGTGCCAGCGGGCAGCGAGAAGAGCAGCACCGGGAGCGAGTTCATCGCCGTCGTGAGGCCAAGCAGTAGCGGCGAACCAGTGAGGCTGAGCACCAACCATCCCTGGGCGACGCTTTGCATCCAGGTGCCGGTGAGCGAGATCAGTTGGCCAAAGAAGAACAGCCGGTAGTTGCGGTGGCGTAATGCGCGCAGCATCGCCGGTGTACGCCAGCGCGGCGCTGCCTGCGTACCTGATTTCGGCGGCACGCTCGAAGAACGAGTGGCCATTAGTCCTCCACCGGCTGCTGCAGCGCGCGATAGAGCGTTTCCATCGCGCTGTGAAACATCGCTAACTGCTCGGCGCTGAGGTGGCTCATTCGTTCTTCGACATAGGCGCGGTGGCGCGGGCGCAGTTCGCCAATCAGCGCCGCACCTGCTTCAGTCAGCTGAACAAGAGTCACCCGACGATCGCGCGGGTCGGGTGCGCGCTGCACCAGGCCGCGTGCCTCCAACCGATCGACGAGGCGGGTTAAGTTACTATTATCGGCGAGAATTTCGTTGCATATCTGGCTCAGCGGTACGCCTCGCGGCTCGCGTGGAAGAGAATAGCGTACTGCGGCGTCGACAGATCGAAGGGCCGAAATTCTTCGCGGTTTAGCTCTTGAAAAAGCCGATGTAGCTTCAAAAAGAGCCGGTAGGCCTCGACTTCTGGCGAGTCTGTGGTACTGATTTCGGGCACCTGCCCCTCCTATACCGTCTATGGTTGCAATAGAAGCACGTTTAGAGTAGCGTACTCTAATTGGACTTGTCAATGATTGACGCGTCTAAAGATTATAGTAAACGAGCTGTTTCTCGGGCCATTCGTGAGGAATAATCTCCTTGTGGCGCGCTGCGGCAACTTGTACAATGCTGGTAGGCTAGCGCCGGAACGGAGAGGTGTCATGGAGAAAGCTCCCGCAATCGGCGATCGAGTAAAAGTTCGCCCGGATATTAACGATCCGGCGGCGGGGTGCCAGGGCCAGGTGCTACGCCTACGGGTGCGACGAGATGGCATCTGGCTTGATGTTGAACTGAATATCGATGGTGTGCCGCGCTGGTTTAGCCGTGAGCAGATCGACTATGTGACCCGCCCACGGGGCACGGTGGGTGCGCCGAAGGGCGATTTTGTGCGCGTTGAGCGCCGTAGCGGGCGGCGCGCTAACGAACTCGATCTCCATCTGTATGTTGGCCGTGCGCTATTGGCACGTTGGCGCGAGACGAGCGGCGATTTTAACCGGGTCGTTATCTTGCAAGAAGATGGGCGCTTGTTCATTCGCGCGACGCCAGATGCCCGTTTGCACTCGATGCTACTCCGGGCCGTATGCCGCGTATTCACTGCGATCGTGCGCGGGATATTATCTCGCTGGCTGATGGGCGCTATGCGGCGCGTATCGAGGGCGATACCCTGGCGGTGTTAGAGGCACTGCCTGGTGTGGAGCCGGTGGAATGAGAGCGCAGCATGCTGCGCCCTGATGCGATGGTGGCGCAGCATGCTGCGCCGCTACTGGGTTACTACGGTGCGGACGGCATTAAGAGTGGTGGCGATGTCGGCTTCGTCGATACCATAATGGGTGACGGCGCGCACAATGCGCCCGCCCATACCGCCCATTAGAACGCCGCGTTCGCGCAAAGCCGCCAAGAACTCGGCGACGCTGAACCGCTCGTCAACCAGATCGAAGCGCACGATATCAGTCTGCACCAGCGCAAGGTCGATCGCGATACCGGGGATGCTGGCCAGCCCTCGGCGAGCAACCGTGCATTACGATGGTCGTCGTCGAGGCGCTCGATCATTTCGGTAAGGGCAACGATGCCAGCGGCGGCGATGATGCCGGCCTGACGCATGCCGCCGCCGAGCATCTTACGCGCGCGGTGAGCGCGAGCGACGAAGCTTTTTGAGCCTGCGACGAGCGAGCCCACCGGTGCGGCCAGGCCTTTCGAGAGACAAAACTGCACGCTGTCCACATGACGTGTGATCGCTTGCACATCCACACCTAGTGCCACCGCCGCGTTAAATACGCGCGCACCGTCGAGATGCACTGGTACACCTGCTGCCTGCGCCTGTGCGGCGACTGCGGCTATATATGCGGGCGCAAGCACGGTGCCGCCGCAGAGATTGTGGGTGTTCTCCAGACAGAGCACACCGGGCGCGCAAAATGCGCATCATCTGTGTGCTGCAAGGCCGCTACAAGACCTGCCTGGTCGAGCGTGCCGTCGCGCTCGTTGCTCACCGTATGGTACACCATGCCCCCGAGCGTGGAGGCCCCACCGGCTTCATAACGGAAGATATGCGCTTTGTCGCCGACGATAACACGTGTGCCGCGCTCGCAATGGCTTAGGAGCGCGGCAAGATTGCCCATGGTACCGCTGGGCACGAGCAGGGCTGCCTCTTTGCCGACTGTTTCGGCCGCGAGCGCCTCAAGTCGCTGGACGGTCGGGTCTTCGCCGTAGACATCGTCGCCGAGTTCAGCGCGCAGCATCGCCTCGCGCATCGCCGGGCTTGGCAGTGTCACCGTGTCGCTGCGTAGGTCGATAGCGGCCCCTACTTTTGCGCTGGCTTCTCCGTACATACAACCATTCCTTTCCTCCAAGGTGCTTGATGTCTCGTCAATCAGAGATCCCAAGCAATTTCATGCGTAAAGGCAACGAATTTCCAACGAATTCTTTACCCTAGTGCTGGGCCATTATACTGTATTGTGATGCGGAAAATCAAAAAAGCTGAGGCTTGCACAGGCTTTGCATATAGATAGTAAATATTGACTATCATGTTATAATCGCTTTGCACATTGGTAGTTCCCACTGCATACTACACGCACTGGTTGCAGGTCGTCATTTCGCCCTTATGCTCGGCCCACGCTGGCCTGAGCAGCCACGCGCATGCGCGCGAGGAGGTTCCGATGTTGGAGCTCCCGCAGCAGAAAGCCCGTCTGCGTGCCTATTTCGATGGTATAGGGTTTGCGCGCTGGTCTGCGATCTACGGCGACGCGGATCTATCGCTCGTCCGCCGCTCGATTCGCGCCGGGCACCAAGCGATGATCGCCCAGGCCGCTGCCTGGCTCGATACAGGACTTTCAGGCACAACAGCGCGTAGCGCGCTTGATGCTGGTTGTGGCACCGGCTTGTTCACGATCGAGCTAGCGCGGCGTAACTTTTGTGTCAGGGCCGTTGATCTTGCACCGAGCATGGCGGCGGCTACAGCCGCGCGTATTGCCGAAGCCGGGCTGAGCGAGCAGGTTCAGTGCAGCACCGCCGACCTAGAACAGCTCAACGAGCGTTTCGCTGTTGTCAGCTGCTTTGATGTGCTTATTCATTACCCCAAGGCAGACTTCGCCCGTCTCTGCGGGCATCTGGCTTCCTTAGCCGACGAAGTGCTGCTGTTTACCTACGCACCCTATAGCCCGCTACTTGCGGCGTTGCATCGTGTTGGGAGCTTCTTCCCACAGGGCCAGCGCCATACCGATATTCAGATGATCCCGGCAAAAACCGTTCAGCAGGCATTGGCAGCGTCGGGGCTGCGGGTGCGCCGCAGTACGCCTATTAGCCGCCCGTTCTATCACGTTACCTTGGTTGAGGCGGTAAAAATGTAAGGACGCGTATTGGTGGCTGTGCCATCACCATGCGTTCTTCCATCTTCGTTCTGAAAAAGTATAATTCAAGAGCCGTAGTTCAGAGTTGGCACTACAAGGAGTATGCTTGATGAAGACCCTGATAAGCCTAGGGCTCGCCAGCATCGGCGCTGTGGCGCTGTGGCGCTGGTACGAGCACGAGACGCTGCGAGAAGGCGAAGGTGTGGTGCATTTGCAGAGCGAGCACGATCATTTTCATATGCACGTCGATCTGCCAGCGGGTATGGAGGTGCAGCCCGGCGACACCTTGGAGATCGTCTCGCTGCCAAACACCGAGGGCGGGCGCACACGCGGTGAGATCAGCTACCCGAGCCGTGTACGGCTGTATAAAGCGAGCTGGCTGCGGCGCAATGTCGTTAAGCAGAGCGGGATCGCCGAAGTGAATGAATTGGTTGAGCACCCATAGAGGTGCAGCATGCTGCACCCATAGGGGTGCTCGATTTTTGATGCGCCACCAGGAGGTTTTTTATGGAAATGATGCCCGATCTTTCGCGCACGACGAACCACGCGCTCAAAGAGGCGATCCTCACGCCACGCTTCTACACCACCGATTTTAAGGCGATCGATGCGCTCGACATCGACCGCCTGGGGCTGCGCGAAGAGTTCGAGTGGATCCGCGACGAGTTCGCGCACGACTACAATAAGGTTCACTTTAAGCGTAACGAGGAGTTTCTGGCAGGCTTCGACGATATGCCGGTGCGCGACGAGTTCATCGATTTTCTTGAACGCTCGTGTACCGCCGAGTTTAGCGGCTGCTTGCTCTACGCCGAGATGGTTAAGCACTTAAAAGATCCGACGATGCGCGCGATCTTTAAGTATATGAGCCGCGACGAGGGCCGCCATGCCGGCTTTCTCAACCGCTCGATGGGCGATCTGCATGTCGCGCTCGACCTGACGGTGTTGCAGAAGCGCAAGAAGTACACCTACTTTAAGCCGAAGTTCATCTTCTACGCGACTTACCTTCGGAGAAGATCGGTTATGCGCGCTATATCCACATCTATCGTCACCTTGCGCAGCACCCGCAGTATCGCATCCACCCGATCTTCAAATGGTTCGAGCAGTGGTGCAACGATGAGTACCGCCACGGCGAGTTCTTCTCGCTGTTGATGCGTAGCCAGCCAGATATGCTGCAGGGCGCGAATCTGCGCTGGGTGCGCTTCTTTTGCTGGCTGTCTATTCGACGATGTACCTGAACGATGCACGGCGCAGCGATTTTTATGAAGCGCTTGGCCTCGATTGGCGCGACTACGATCAGAAGGTCATCCGGCTGACCAACGCTATCTCGACGCAGGTCTACCCGGTGACAATGCCGGTAGACAACCCGCGTTTCTTTCAGCATCTGGATGCGGTTGTGGCGCTCGATCGGAAGGCGGCTGCGCTAGCAAAACGTAGCGATCCCATCGCGCAGGCACAGAAGGCCCGGTTGCGTGCCGCTATCCCGCTGCGGCTGCTGGCCGCCTATCGGTTGCCGCCCGCCGTTACCACTGAAGCGACGAAGTGGCGTGGCCTCGAAGGTTTCCCCAATTACCCCGGTTCGTATCAGCGGCGTCCGCCGCCGATTAATGAGGATGGGGATGTTTAAGTCGTCGGCGTGGTCTACGACTTGAACATCCCTACAACCCCTATGCGTTTTCTCTTTCTTACCATCGATGGTAACCACAACGCGGCGCTGCAAAAGGCGGCTACATTACTGCGTGAACGCCATGGCGTTGTGCTTGAACTTGGTTTCTATGCTGCTGCCGGGCTGCGCAGCACACACGATTGGGAGCGGCTGGAACGCGACACGGCGGCGGCGGATTTTATTTTTGGCGCACGGCTCTTTGGTGAGGAGTGGGTGCGCCCGTTGGACGCGCTGCTGCATCGTGCTGCCTGCCCGGTCTGCATTATCACTAGCAACCCGGCGCTGATCCGTCGCACCCATATCGGCGCTTTTGATCTTACAAAACGAGATGAGCAGCCGGGCTTATTGGCTCAGTGGATCAAGAAATTGCGCCCCCAGGGCGGCAGCGGCGAAGCGCAACGCCAGCTCGCTATCTTGCGTAACCTGAGTAAGGTACTGAAATTACTGCCTGGCAAAGCGCGTGATCTGCATACATATATCAGTGCGCACCAATACTGGTTGCAGAGCTCGCCAGAAAACCTGTACCGCCTGCTCTGCCTGTTGATCGAGCGCTATGTGGCGGGCTATCGTGGCAAACTGCCGATCGCTGACCCAATCAGCTACCCTGATGCCGCGCTCTGGCACCCCGACGCGGCGCAGCCCTTCGCGTCGTTGCGCGAGTACGAAGCGTGGCGTGGGGCAGGACTCAGAAGCCACGCACAAACACCGAGCGCGACGCAAGTAGGGACGCAGCAGGCTGTGCCCACCGATGTAGAGCGCGGGCGGGCGTTCGTTCAAGCAAAGCATCGAACAAAGGAACAGGGAGCAACGAGCAGTAGTACGCCCAGGCAAAGCACACCGGCTCTGAGGCCGGGTACGGTGGGCATCCTCACAATGCGCTCAGTGGTATTGAGTGAGAATACGGCGCATCTGCGCGCACTGATCGAAGCACTAGAGGCGCGCGGTCTCGAAGCGCGGGTGGCGTATGCCGCAGGCCTTGATATGCGCCCGGCAGTCGAGGCCTTTTTCAACACGAGGGCAAGAGCAATGTTGATCTGCTGATCAATGCTACCGGCTTTGCGCTTGTCGGTGGGCCGGCCGAGAGCAAGCCGCAGCTAGCGCGCGATCTGCTCGCACAGCTCGATGTTGCTTACCTGGGGATGATTCCGCTGGCGTTTCAGCGTGTAGGCGAATGGCAGGCCGCCGAGAGCGGACTCGCGCCGATTCAGCTGGCGTTAAGCGTAGCCGTGCCCGAGCTCGATGGTATGGCCGAGCCGCTGATCTACGGTGGGCCAGGTGTAAGCGGTGCCGCCGAGGCGATCCCGGCGCAGGTAACACTGGCTGGTGAGCGTGTGGCACGCCGTGTAGCGCTACGTCAGACGCCGAACGCTGCCAAAAAGGTGGCGATCGTCATCTACAATTTCCCGCCCAACCTCGGGCGTGTCGGCACTGCGGCCTATCTCGATGTCTTCGCGAGCCTGTATGCCCTGCTGCGGCAGCTCGCCGATAATGGTTACACAGTCGCTGTGCCGGAGAGCGTCGATGCGCTGCGCGAGGCGCTTTTGGGTGGCAGCGCACTGCTGAACGGCTGCGACGCGAATGTGGCGGCGACGCTGCCGGTTGCTGCTTACCGACAGCTTTTTCCGGCAGAGGCGGCGATCGAACCTTTCTGGGGCGCGCGCCGGGCGAACTGCTGAACGACGGTCGTAGCTTCTTTATCCAGGGCTTGCAGCTGGGCAATGTCTTTGTTGGCGTGCAGCCGAGCTTTGGCTATGAGCGCGACCCGATGCGCCTGCTGATGGCTAAAGATGCTGCGCCGAACCATGCCTTTGCCGCTTTCTACACCTGGCTGCAGCACGTCTTTCAGGCCGACGCCGTGGTTCATCTCGGCACACACGGCGCGCTGGAATTTATGCCCGGCAAGCAAGCCGGCCTCAGCGCCGATTGCTGGCCGACACGGCTACTCGGCGCGCTGCCGAATTTCTATGTTTATAGCGTGAACAACCCTAGCGAGGCCAGCATCGCCAAACGCCGTGGCGCGGCCACACTCATCAGTTACATGGTGCCGCCTTTGCAGCAGGCTGGTCTCTACAAGGGCCTGCGTGCGTTAAAAGATAGCCTCGACGCCTACCGTGCCGCGCCGCATCCTGAGCTGCTTAACGATGTTCGCGCGCAGGCCGGGCGGCTTGCCCTGGCGCAGGGCGATTATTGTGCCGTTGACGCCTACCTCGCCGCGCTCGGCCACGAACTGCTGCAGATCGAAGAGCGCCTTATTCCCGCTGGCCTGCATAAGCTCGGTGAGACACCGAAGGCAGCTGAATTACTGGATCTGCTATGTCTGGCGGTGCAGTTTCATGAAATTGCGGCAGGAACCAGGGAACCAGGGAACCGCGAGCATAGAGCGCAGAGCGCAGAGCATGCTCTGGAGTCGGCAAAAACTCTGCGCCCGCTGCGGTTCAGTTCCGATCGCACCACACTGCCAGCGCTTGTTGCGGCGGCACAGGGCGAGGATTATGCGGCGCTCACGGCGGCGCTGG
>JAAUTF010000087.1 GCA_012031775.1 Candidatus Altimarinota bacterium
TGTCGGTGGCGGCTGCCTGCTCGAACTCACCGGCGGCTTCGGCCCCTGGCTCGCCCCCCGGCGACGTCGTCGAGCTGGAGATCACGGGGTTGGGAGTGCTGCGGAACGTGATTGTTTGAGGAGTCAGGATTCAGGAGTCAGGAGTCAGGAGTCAGGAGACAGAAGTCAACAGGACGAGTGATATAGCGCAAACTTTTTGCTCTAAACTAACGTCTCATTTAACACCGAAGGCATTCTGACTTCTGACTTCTGACTTCTAGCTTCTTCTTACACAATACGTAACTTTTGCACACTTGAACGGTGTATATGCATAGGCGGCAACAACCTTATCGAGGAGAGCTATGCATCGCCCACCGGCGCGCTCGTTTCAAGATTTAACCGTGTGGCAAAAAGCACATCAGTTTGTACTTGAAATCTATCGACTGACAGCCTTGTTTCCAAAGAGTGAAGTCTACGGATTAAGCGCACAATTACGCCGTGCCGCTGTTTCAGTCCCGGCTAATATTGCCGAAGGCTTCAAAAAACGTAGCCTGCTGGATAAGCTACGTTTTATAACATCGCGCAGGGATCACTCGAAGAAGCGCGTTACTACCTCATCCTTGCCGAAGATATTGGTTACGTGCCGACAACACCAGAATTAGAGCAGCTTGCTGAAGTGAGTAAAGCACTCGACAGTTACATGTCTGCGATCAAACGTAGTCAGGGGCAGGATAAATCAGAATTGTAGAACGCCCTTGCCCAGGTACCTTCTGACTCCTGACTCCTGAATTCTCCCAAGGAGGACAACGATGCCCTTCTATCACAAGCTCGGCGAACTGCCCCGCAAACGCCATACGCAGTTTCGCCAGCCCGACGGTTCGCTTTACAAGGAATTGGTGATGGGGACGCGCGGTTTCAGCGGCGTCCAGTCGATTGTGTATAGCCGCTATGCGCCGACTGCTATTCTGCAGGTTGAAGATTGTGGCCCGGTTTGTGTCCCGCTCGAGGAGCCCGGCGCGTTGCGCCACCGCCATTTTCGTACTGCACGCCTTGGCCCGCACGGCGATGCCATCAGCGGGCGTGAGCCTATGCTGCACAACAACGATCTGACGCTTTCGGTCGTGCAGCCTACGCAAGCCATGCAGTTAGCCGACAAGCGACCGTATTGGTACCGCAATGGTGAGGGCGATGAGCTGCTGTTTGTTCACGAGGGCGCGGGTCATCTGGAGACGAGCTTCGGCGCGCTGCCCTTCCGCCATGGTGATTATCTAAACATTCCGATCGGTACGACATGGCGTTTAGTGGCCAATGGCCCGCTGCGCCTGCTGGTGATCGAGACGCGCGGCAGCATCGAGCCGCCGCGTCGTTATCGCAACGAGTACGGCCAGCTGATGGAGCACAGCCCCTTTTGCGAGCGCGATATCCGTGTGCCGCTCGATCTGCCGCAGCACGATGAACGTGGTGAATTTAACGTCCTGGTGCGCGCCCATGGTCGCCATACCCTGCATACGCTCGACCATCACCCGCTCGATACTGTCGGCTGGGATGGGTTTCTCTACCCCTACGCCTTTAATATTGAAGATTTCGAGCCGATCACCGGGCGCATCCACCAGCCGCCGCCGGTGCATCAGACCTTCTCTGGGCCGAATTTTGTCGTCTGTTCCTTTGTGCCGCGGCTCTTCGACTACCACCCGCAAGCGATTCCTGCGCCATACAACCACAGCAACGTCGATAGCGACGAAGTGTTGTATTATGTCGAAGGCAATTTTATGTCGCGGCGCGGTGTTGAGGTTAGTAGCATTACATTACATCCGAGCGGTCTACCACATGGCCCACATCCCGGTACCGCCGAGGCCAGTATCGGCAAGCAGCGCACCGAAGAGCTCGCCGTTATGGTCGACACATTCCACCCGCTGCGCATCTGCCAGCCCGCGCTTACAATCGAGGACGAGAAGTATCCGTTCAGCTGGATTGGATAGTCGTTTGTGAGCGTAAATGAGCAGCCACCCTACTCGTTCACGCTTACAAACAATTTTTTATGGAAATAAATCCAAACGATATCGATCAGCGCGATGTCTACAAGCTGCTGATCGGCAGTGTGGTACCGCGCCCGATCGCTTGGGTTGCTACCCAGGATGCTGAGGGGCGCAATAATCTTGCGCCCTTTAGCTTTTTTAACGCGATTGGCTCTAACCCGCCCGCGCTTACCGTGTCGATCAACCACGCGGCAGCACGCGTCGATGGCCGCAAAGATACCCTGAGCAACATTCTTGAAACCGGCGAGTTCGTGGTCAACATCGTCACCGAAGACACCGTTCACGCCATGAACGAAACGGCCATCGACTACCCAGCGGGCGTCGACGAGTTTGTGCAAGCTGGCCTCGATTCTGTGCCAAGCCTGACGGTGCGCCCGCTGCGTGTCGCTGCATCGCCGGTAAACTTTGAATGTACGCTCTTCACCAGCGTTCCAATCGGCAGCGGGCCGGGCAGTACAATACTCGTGGTCGGTCTGATCAAACACATCCATATCCGCGATGATCTGCTCGACGAGCGCTACCGTATCGATATCGAGCGCCTGCGTCCCGTCGCCGCCTTGCCGGCAGCAGCTACTGCCCGGTGCGCGAAGTCTTTGATATCGAGCGAAAAAGCTATAAACCGAACTACTAACGTTTGCCAGCCATTGCCCTATCTGGTATAGTGCGCCCTCGAACGCAAAGCAAGCTCAGTATAGTAAATCTAAATAGGTTGTAGCAAAGCAGTAGTGCGACACGCGCCGCAGCTGCGTGTCGCACTACCAACTTCTTCACAAACTGTTTAGGTTTACTATACAATCTACATAACCTGTAACCTGCGATGGAACGTAGCGAATACCAGACGATGGCCGCCGTCGAGACGCAACACTGGTGGTATGGTGGCATGCGCTCGATCGCAGCCGTGCTGCTCGACCGGCATTATCTTGGTCGCGACGATATGCGCATTCTCGACGCTGGCGGCGGCACTGGCGGCAATGCGCTCTTTCTTAAACGCTACGGCCACGTCGTCGCGCTCGACTACGCCGCCGACGCTGCCGAGCACGGTGTCGCGCATCTGCCTGGCCGGTTTACGCGCGGCTCGGTGCTCGATCTGCCCTACGCCGATGCCAGCTTCGACCTTCGTCACATCGTTTGACGTGCTCTACCACCAGGGTGTGCCCGATGAATTCGCCGCTCTCGCCGAGACGCATCGCGTTCTACAGCCGGATGGGCGTTTGTTGCTCCGCCTGCCTGCCTACCAATTCCTCTACAGCAAGCACGACCGTGCCGTCCATACGCGGCGACGTTATACCGCTCGTGCCGTGCGCGAGCTACTGGAGATGGGTGGCTTTGCTGTCGAGCGGCTCACCTATGTGCTCACCTCGCTGTTTCCGCTGGTGGCTGCGCAGCGTTTGCTCGAACGGCTCCTGCCCGTGCTAGAGCGCGATGCGAGCGATCTGGCGCTGCCCAGTACGACGATCAATCGCGCACTGAGTTTCCCGCTCGCGCTTGAAGCGGCCTGGATCGAGATCGGCGGCAATTTGCCGTTCGGTCTCTCGATCATCGCCCTGGCGGCGAAAAGAGAAAAGGGTCGGTGGTGATAGTGGTGGCAAAGCTACCGCTGTCACTACCTACTTTCAAAACCATGGAATCTTTGCTCGATAATCTAAGCGCCACGCCGCGCGCCTGGAACGCACTGCGCTGGGTCGTTGAAGCCGGCTTTCACGGCGAGCGCGAAGTGATCGCGCGTGAGCTGCGGCCCTGGCATGGCGATACACGCCGCTTTATCGACTTCGGCTGTGGCACCGGCGAGTTCGCTGGCGAGTTTCCCGCCGAGCGGTATGTCGGCATCGATCTTTCCGTCACCTACCTGCGTTTTGCCCGTCGCAATCGTCGGGGCAGCTTTTTCGCCAGCGATGCTGCGGCCTTGCCCTTTGCCAATGCCAGCTTCGATGCTGGCCTGATCGTTGGTGTGCTGCACCATTTGCCCGATGACCTTGCCGCTGCGGCGATGGGCGAACTGGCACGCATCCTGCGCCCCGCCGCTACCGCGCTGGTGATCGAGGACATCCCGCCGCCCGATAGCTGGAATGTTGCCGGGCAGCTGATGCACAGCATCGATCGTGGCGGCTATATTCGCAGCGATGCCGACTACCGCGCGATCTTTGGCCCCGGCTTTGCGATTACCAGCACCTACACCATGCGCTCCGGCATCTGCGACTACGGTGTGTACGTGCTTCGACGAACCTATGATTGACCAACCACCGGCGGCGAGCGAACACCGCCCAACCGACAGCGCGCCGCTTGTTCAGCTGGCGCGTACGCCAAAAACGATGCTTCTGATTTTTCTCTGCTGCTGGTCGCCATCGCGCTCACCGTCACTGGTGAACTCCTGCTCAAGTTCGGCATGAATAGTGTTGGCGAGTTCTCGCCCTCGATCGACGTGGTCTGGCGCACCTTTACCAATTGGCAAGTGGTGCTCGGTTTCGCCTTGATCTTTAGCGGCTCGCTCTTCTGGCTCGGCGTGATCTCGCGCGTCGATTTCTCTTTCGCTTACCCGCTGCTCGCGCTCAGCTATGTTCTCAGCCTCATCCCGGCTAGCCTGCTGCTGCGCGAAGAAGTCAGCTGGAACCGCATCCTCGGTGCCTGCGTGATTGTGCTCGGCGTTGTGATTATTACCTGGGGCCAGGGCGGCAAGGGATGAGGGCAGGATTCAGAACTCAGGATTCAGGATTCAGAAGGTGCGCAACACGCTGCTTCGAGCTACAGCGATGAAAAGCTTGTTTTCATCGTGGCGGCTCACTGTTGCATCCCTCGCTGTTTTGCTCTGGGCTCTCGCTTATCAGGTACCTTTCGCTTTGCACCTCGCTATCGGCGGCGACACGACGCTTCAGCGCCGCGACGATGATGCCCCCTTCCTGAGTGGTTTTCACGGTTCCGAGCCCTACAGCAGCACAAACTGGCGCTTTTGGGAGTTGCCGCCCGGCTATGCCTATCGCTGGACGAAACCCGAGGCGCGCATCAGTGTGCCGGGCCTTGGCCAGGGCGCGTTTGTCGTCAGTTTGCTCGCTCAGAGCGGGCGTGGCAGCGGCGCGCCGACGCAGTGGACGATCGGTGATAGTCTTGTCTACGGTTTTGCGCTGCCTGAACCGCCCGCCGATCTGCGCCGCTACCACTTTCTTGCCGAAAGCGATGCGCGTGGCGATCTCCAGGTCTTACTTAATAGCCGTATCTATCGGCCGCCGGGCGACGTGCGCGAGCTAGGCTTTGTGCTGCGCGATGTGCAGATTAGATCGGTGCAGGGTTGGGTGCTGCCCGCCTGGTGGCAGCTCGCCAGCCTTGCTTTTATCATCGGCCTGAGCTATCGCACCGCAGCGATGCTCCTCCCCAGGATTCGCGCTCCAGGCCTGTTCGCGATCGGCATGGCGCTCGCCGCTGCCTACCTACTGGCCTTCTACCGTACCGCGCTAACCCTGTTTACGCCGACGCTGGCTGGCGTCACGCTCGTTTGTGGTGTGCTCGGGCTTGCATGCTGGGCGCTCCGGCACCGCGTTGCCCTGCCCGCACATTTCTTGCCGCTCGCAGCGCTGGTTATTTTGGCTTTCGCGCTGCGCCTGGGTGGCATGCTGCACCCGCAGGCCATGTTCTCCGACGCGCGCTTCAATGCCAATAATTTCTTGCAGGTTGGCCTGGGCGAGATCTTCTTCACCGCCGGCTTGCCATCTGATGCCGGCGGTGGGCAAGCGCCGTACCCGCCGGGGGTGTATGTGCTGCTGCTGCCGCTGCAGTTGCTGCTGCCCAACAGTATCGACGGGCGTGTGCTGCTGATGCAAAGCGGTACCGCGCTGCTCGATAGCCTGGTGCTTGCCTTGATCGCCGCCACGATGCTGCGTGCTGGCTTCGGCATACGTGCCGCTACCTTTGCTGCTGCTTGTTACCTGTTACCAACGCCCCTGCTCGAATCGTTTTCGATCGGCGAATATGCCAACATCGGTGGCCAGGCGCTCGCCATGATCTTCGTCACGCTGCTGGCCTGTGGTGTAGCAGCGCCCCACTCTAGGGCGGTTCTCAGGTCTCTGCTCCTCGCGCTCACCATCGGCCTGCTCGTCCACTCGGGGGTGACGCTCTCGCTCGGCTTGTTTACCGCCGCAGCCTGGGGCATAGCCGCTTTCTGCGCGTTGCGTCGCCGAGGGGTGCCATTTGGCATCGTACAGCTGACGCTGGTCGCCGCACTCGCCTTAAGCTTCGCGCTTGCCGCCTACTACTCGGCACCGATCTTTCTGGAGACAATTGCGGCGCGTGGCGAGCGCCCGGTCGCTGTAGGGACAGCGCCGCAACGCGTGCTGGCCGACAGCGCGCTCGGCCTGATTGGGCTTAGCAAAGCCGCCCTCGCGCGGCCACCCGATCCCGCTGCTGCTGGCGCTTGCAAACATCGTCGGGCTAATACTGCTGTTGCGCCAGCGCAACGCAGAAAGCGCAGCACTACGCTTCACGCTGCTCGCCTGGTGGCTTGGGCTGCTGTTCTCGTTAGCACTACCAATTCTGGCCGGCAGGGTGTGCGCTGGATCCTCTTCCTCTACCCCGCGCTCTGTATCGCCGCTGGCTACGCGCTCGATGCGCTCTGGCGACGCGGCGTGCTCGGTCGTAGTGTCGCCGGCCTCGCCATGGCTGCCATCCTCGTTCACGGCCTTATGATTTGGATTACGCAGATCCGCGATTATTTTCATATCTAGGCAAAAAAGAACATGGGTGATGAGTAGTGGGTGGCTTTGTCACTCACTACTCATCACCCATTCTTTTCTCAGCCATTGGCGAGACGCCAAAAACCCCTACTCGCGCGCGATGTCGCGTACCATATCGGTGATCGAGAGCACACCGATCGGCTTGAGGCCGGTCGCGGTGTCTTCGACCACGACAAGGCGGTGGATCTTGCGCTCCATCATCAGCTTGCCGGCATGCTGGAGATCGTCGTCTTTGCGCACCGAGATCACATCTGTCACCATAATGTGTCCAGCCGTCAGCCCGCGCCAGTGTTTCCAGTACTGCTCGTAGAGCCGGGCGTTGACTAAGTCGGTGCGCGAAATCAGGCCGACCATATCGCCTGCTTCGTTGATCACAACCAGGGCGCTCACGTCGTGTTCCGACATGTAGCGCGCCACGTCTTGGATCGGCGTCTCACGGGTGCATGTCAGCACTCCCTGATGCATCAGTTCGGCGACTGTTCGCTCCATCGTGGCATATCCTTTCGGATCGAGATAGTGGATAATTCCGTCAAGTGTACACCGCCTCTCTATGGCGCGTCAACCGCTATACGGTATTGGTGAGACGGTCATTGCTGAGATAGCAGGGAACGGCCAGCGAAGCTCATCGTTCCCTGCTATCTCAAACTCTGTACAAATTCGGTCGCCCCGCTGACGACGTGCTCTGGTGGCAGGTGCTCGATATGGTCGATCAATGCGCTGGCGACGATCGCGCCATCGGCGATCGTTGCGACTTTTGCTACATGTTCACGCGTGCTGATGCCGAAGCCGACGACGAGCGGAAGATCGGTATAACGGCGTACGCGCTGCAACAGTGGCGGCAGATCAGGGCTCAGATCACGCCGAGCGCCGGTCACACCGGTGAGCGCAACACAGTAGATAAAGCCGCTCGCTCGCTCGACGATCGCGGCGATACGCGCTTCGGGCGTTGTGGGAGCCACAAACATAATCAGGTCAAGCCCATGAGCCTTGGCGGCCTGCTGCATCTCCGCCGCTTCCTCTGGCGGCACATCCGGCACAATCCAGCCATCGCCGCCAGCTGCGGCCAGTGCTGCGTTGGCGCGCTCGATACCGTATTGCAAGAGCGGGTTGTAATAGCCCATCAGCAACAGCGGGGCCTGCACGCCGCGCTCGCGCAGCGCGGCCACTGTCTCTAGGCAGTAGGCGAAATTCACACCATTGGTCAGCGCGCGCTGCGTAGCGCGCTGTATCGTCGCCCCGTCGGCGAGCGGGTCTGAGAAGGGCATCCCCAGCTCGAAGAGGTCGCCGCCGGCGGCCTCTAGCGCAGGCACCAGCTCCAGCGCGCTTTCGCGCTCGGGGAAGCCAATTGTAACAAAGGGCATCAACGCGGCGCGACCCTCGGCGCGTAGGCGGGCAAAAGTCTCGGCTATGCGGCTCATAGTATTATTCCTCTGATAGCGACGGCCTGCGCTATTATAGGGCACCTCGCACACCTCTTGACAAAGCCTCTTTGCTGTTGTACCATAAAACAAATAACCGCTTTGTTTTATGGGTTAGTAATGCCAACGTTTAGCGACAACGAGCGCATACACATTCGTGCTGCCCTGATCAATACTGCGGGCCGTCTTTTTGTGCAGCAAGGCTTGAAGAAGACCAGCCTGGAAGAGTTGACGGCTGCGGTGGGCATTGCTAAGAGCAGTTTCTACAGTTTTTTCACCTCGAAGGAGGAATTGTATCTAGAGCTGCTTATGCTGGAGCGCCCTGCCGCTGAAGCAAGCTTGCTGCCCTTGTTGGCGATCAGCGGCGATACGGCAGCAGGCATTGCTGCCTTTTGCGCGCCACCATCGGTTATATCGATGCTAGCCCGATCACTCAGCGCCTGATCACCCATCCCGAGGAGATGAAACTCGTGATGCGGCGTGTCACCCCCGAGCATCTCGCGGCCAAGCTTCAATACGGCGTTCTACCGCTTGTGCAAGCAGTAGAGCGCTGGCAGGTACAAGGTCTGGTGATCGATGAAGACCCGGCGGTGATCGGCGGCGCGCTGCGCGCTGTCACCATGTTGATGCTGCACAAAGACGATATCGGCGCTGATTTGTATCCGCAGGTGCTCGACCTGATCATCCGCTTGATCGCGGAAGGCTTAGCCAATTCTGCTGAGAGGAATACATTCGATGCAACCGACAAGCCCACTGCTCATGCCAGCTGAACCCGTGCTTCGAGCTGCTACGTTTAATACTGCGCCGCCTATTATTGAGGTGCGCGATCTGCATTTTACCTATCGCGCTAAGCCGTTGCCCGCGCTGCAAGGCTTAAATTTCAGCGTTCGTAAGGGTGAGATCTTTGGTTTCCTTGGCCCCAGCGGTGCTGGAAAATCGACCACACAGAAGATCCTGATGGGTCTGCTGCGCGGCTATCAAGGCACCGTCGATGTATTCGGTCGGCCTCTGCACCAATGGGGCCCCGATTACTATGAACGCATCGGTGTATCCTTCGAATTGCCCAATCACTACCAAAAGCTTACGGCCTTAGAGAACCTGCGCTTCTTTCGCTCGCTTTACCGCAGCCAGGGCGAAGACCCGCTTCGCCTGCTCGCGATGGTCGGCCTCGCCGATGACGCCAATCGTCGTGTGGCGCAATTTTCCAAAGGCATGCAGGCACGCCTCACCTTTGTGCGCGCCCTGATCAATCGCCCGGAGCTGATCTTTCTCGACGAGCCGACGTCTGGCCTCGATCCGGGCAATGCGCGTATTGTCAAGGACATTGTGCGCCGCTTGCAACAAGGAAGGGCGCACGATCTTTCTCACCACCCACGACATGCACGTCGCCGACGAGCTCTGTGATCGTATCGCCTTCATCACCAACGGGCAGATCGGCCTTATCGATACCCCACGCCAGTTGAAGCTGGCGCGTGGCCAGCGGCTGGTGCGCGTTGAGTATCGCGATCAGCGCGGCTTGCAGATGGCGCAATTTTCGCTCGACGGCCTCGGTGCCGATTTGGCCTTCCGCGAGTTGCTCGATGGCGGCACGATCGAGACCTTACATACCGAAGAGGCCACGCTCGAAGATATTTTTATTCAGGTGACAGGGAAGCAACTGCGATGAAACGCTTGCTGACGGCTACGCACTTCGATGCCCGCATGCAGGTGCGTTATGGTTTTCTAGTCGCTGCTGGCGGCTCGATTTTGGTCTGGGTGGCGGTTCTGCTGGCCTTCCCGCCCGATGTGCGGCGTAGCCTGACACCAGCTATTATCTATCTCGATCTTGCGCTAGTCGGCTTTTTCTTTATCGCCGGTTTGGTGCTCTACGAGAAAGATGAAGCGACGATCTTGGCGCTGGTGATCACGCCGTTGCGTTTTGGCGAATACCTGGCGGCACGCCTGATCACGCTCACGCTGCTCGCCAATGCGATCGCGTTGGCCCTGGTGCTGCTCACCGGCAGTGCGGCTGTCAACCTGGCCCTCGTCGTGCTCGGCACCACGCTGATGTCGCTTATATCGCTGCTGATCGGCTTTATCGCTGTCACGCCCTTTCCTTCGTTCAGCAGCTATCTTATTCCATCTCAGCGCCAGCGCTCGTGCTGTATCTGCCGATTGTGGCTTACATCGGCTTCTGGCAGAGCCCGCTCTTGTATCTGCTGCCGACACATGGCGCAATGTTGCTATTGCGTGGCGCTTTCTACGAGATCGCGGCATGGCAAATTGCTTACGCCCTGATCTACGGTGCCGCATGGGTTGGCGTCCTGGCCGTCATCGCGCGCCGCATGTTCCACACCTACGTAATTGGGCGCTAACGGAGATACTCCGATGATGCGTGTTTTTCTGGCCTTTGGTGCCAACGACTTAAAAAGCGTTCGCCGTGACTCGCTTCTCTTCAGCGTGCTGATCACGCCTGCGTTGCTGGTGCTCGCCTTGCGCCTGGCGGTGCCGCCGCTGACGATCTTTTTTCAGACGCGCTACGGCTTCGATCTGCAGCGCTACTACCCGTTGGTGGCCTGCTTTTTTCTACTGCTGAACATCCCTTTGCTCTTGGGCATTATCACGGGCTTTCTTATGCTCGACGAGCGCGACGACGACACGCTCACGGCCTTGCGTGTTACACCGACTGCACTCGGCGGCGTGATCGGGTACCGCTTGCTGACTGGCTTTCTCCTCAGCACCGTAGCCATCATGCTGACCATACCGCTGAGCGGCCTTGTTGTGCTTCAGAGTGCCTGGCAGCTGTTGCCCGCCACCATGGTTGCCGCGCTCTTTGCGCCGGTGGCAACGCTCGCGTTAGTGGCCTTTGCGCGCAATAAACTAGAGGGATTCGCGCTGATGAAGGGGGCCGGCCTGCTGCTTATGGGGCCGATCGCTTCGCTCTTCGTCAGCGGTTGGGCGCAGTACCTGTTTGTTATCTTGCCAACCTATTGGCCGCTGCAGGCGCTCGTTGCCGCTCTCGCCGATAAACCAAGCGCGCTGTACATCAGCGGTGGCTTGCTATACAACGTCGTGCTTATGGTGCTGCTCTACACGCAGTACCGGCGGCAATTCGCTTACGGTAAGTAGTGCAGTCTATAGAAAAGTGCCCGCGTACAGGGGCGTAGAACCGCCTGTGCGCGAGCACCTATTGAAATACGCCGCTAGGCAATGGCCCTTACGTGCTACGTTGCATGATCCGCTCAAAAATGCCGCGGTCGATCGTCGCACTGCTCGGGCGGCCAGGGGTAGAGCTGCGTACGGGCAGAAGCCGAGCGTCGAACGTAACCACGCCTCGTTCGACCAGTTGCTCCAGCGCCTCGCACAGGTCGATACGTTCCCATCCGAGTGCTTGCTGCAACAGCGGCAAGGTCTGAACACCATCGATAAGCATGAGCAAATCGGCAAGCTGCGGCGCGGCCTCCTGCGCTTTTTCCAGCGACATCTTCAGGCGTGGTGTGCCGCTTTCAACAGGAATGGTGGCCCGGATACGGCGCCAGCGTTCAGCATCTTGCTCGGCCTTGTCGAGCAGAAACTGGAAGTTGCCCCAGATCGTCTCCTCTTCAACCGTCGCATCGCTGACAAAGGTGAAGTGTGTGTTCTGCGCGGCAAAGAGCGCTTCAAGCGCTATTGGGCCGCTGAGCAGATCGTAGGTGCTATGATAGAGCCGACCATCGCGGAAGAAACAGTGGCCACTGCCGCTGGTGCCGTATACATTTAACGAGCCGGTCACCGAGCTATAAACCACCATATCGATGAGTTCGCGCAGCGGAAAGGTGCTGATGGATCCTTCAAGTTTCACAGTGGTGCTCTCCGGTGAAACGATGGTAAAGAAGAGGTTAAGGATGATCGTTTCCCGATCCAATCGTAACACGCTTCACCACTGTGCCGCAAGAGAACTCCAGTACCTTTGTCATGTTGCGAATTGCTAGTACTCATCGTACGCAAGGCGCACATGTTTCAGTTATTTGTGGCTACACCACCAAAGGCCGATCTGCGGATCTCCTCTTTCGCAGCAGCAGGCACAGCCAATGCTGAAGCGCTGAGCAGCACCAGCACCATCCACGTAAAATCGGCCATCAGCAGGTGAAACAGCTGCATCCATACCGGGGCTTTGAGCCAGACGTTGAGCGAGCCAATGATGAGCTGGGCGAAGAAGATGACGACCATTGCCTGGGCCAGGCGGCGTGTGGTGACATCTGAGCCACGTCGGTCGATATACCAGGCGAGAAAGAGCGCATACACCGAGGTGAGCACGGCGATCACCGGGTGGTAGACACGCAGCTGAACAAGAATATGGCTGTTACTATCCACCGGCTGATTGACGCCGCCGGGCAGCGCGCCGAGTTGCAACAAGGTATCGCCGAGCGCCGTAACCGCTCCACTCGATCCAACCACGATCGTCGCGAGCAGACCAACCAGCAACATCGGCAGTAAGCCGCCCTGGCCGCGCAGCTGCAATGGGCGGCCGCCGCTCGCCCACCAGGCTGTCAGCGTGAGCACGCCGACAAGCAAAAAGGTATTGGCGAGGTGCGCGGCGACCCAGTAAGCGCGCGTGACCGAGACATTGGTAGCGACGAGTTCGAGCACTACCAGTGCTGCCCCCAGCAGCGCCTCGATGATGATCACAACGAGCGAGGCGAGCGCAGCCTTGCGCACGATATGGCCACCTGGAAAAATACGCCACGCCCAGACCAGCATGCCGACCACAAGCAGCAGTGCTACGCCGCTTGTAGCACGGTGTGTGAACTCGATCACCTGCTCTATACTATCTGCGCGCGGAATCACCTGGC
Organism: Candidatus Altimarinota bacterium; assembly: GCA_012031775.1. Taxonomy (GTDB): domain Bacteria; phylum Chloroflexota; class Chloroflexia; order Chloroflexales; family Chloroflexaceae; genus JAAUTF01. Next base: position 12,963 of record JAAUTF010000087.1, read on the forward strand.
CATCGCAGAGCGGCCAGTGATCGCCACAACCCGCCCCCGAGCCGGTGGCCCGTACAAAAGCACCCCAGAGGATAACGAACAGATTGTAGGCGACAACGCCCCAGGTAAATAGAGCGAAACGACGCATAGAAATGCCCTTTGTTACTTAAAGATAAACTGATTCGATCGGTGTTGTAACGCAACTACAACGCCGATCAAACGCCCCTTCTCCAATCATAACATAATCCTCTTTATACCGATTTGACAGACCAATA
>JAAUTF010000088.1 GCA_012031775.1 Candidatus Altimarinota bacterium
GGCCGCACAGAGGCGCGTGGCGCACCGGCAGCAAACGCGAGCGCGTAGCGCTGCAGCCCGCCGGCATGTGCGCGCAGCCGCACGCATAAAACTGCGCCGTTCAGGATCGTCGCTGTAACATCGCCGTTCGAGCATACTTAAATAGATCTCGGCAACGCCCGCGTAGCCACCAAGTGTGTAGATAGCCGCCGGCGCACCTCGCCCATTAGCGCCAGCGCTGCTGTCGCCGCGCTCCGCGCCATTCGCATATCGTCGCGACGCACCGCGCTAACCCCGATCAAGGCATATGTCCAGATCTCTTCAGCACGCGCGCTATTAAAGTTCACCGTCAACAGGCGCTCGGCTTCGGCGAGCCGCCGGTCGGCCTGTTCTGCATGGCCATAGAGCAGATGAAATTCAGCCTGCCCAAGCAGACCCCACGTTTGCGCCTGAATATCGCCGTAGCGGCGGGCGCCGGCCTGTAGCTCGATCGAGAGCTGGAGCATCTGGGCGAAATCGCCCCGCTGAGCGGCGATCCAGGCCAGCAGCGCAGCGCTCTCGGCCTCACGACGGTGATCGCCATATTCGCCAGAGAGGCGATAGGCTTCGTATAGCGCGTGCGCTGCTGGCTCCCACGCGGCGCGACCGGCGAAGTACAGCCCGCGCGCCTGTGCCACCCAGGCTTGAGCTGGCGGCGAATCCAGCCGCCGCGACTCACGCTGCGCCAGATAACCATACAGCAGTGGTAGTAACGGTAGCGGAGCTGTCGCGACCTGTGTTGAGGCATAGGCACGCACCAGCCCCGGCGCTAAACCCGCCCGCTCGGCGCTGTTGAGCCCGCGCACTGCTGCGTAAAACGCAGCAACAATATGGCTGTCGTAGTAGGCAAGACGCCCCAGCAGCTCATAGGCTCGCGCCGCCTCCACCAACGCTGAGCGCTGATCAGCTGCGACATTAAGCGCCGTGAGCGGAAGCAAACGATGGGCGAACTGGCGCAGCAGCTGCCCGCTCAGATCGCGCAGCAGCGTGCGCCGCCGATGCGCCAGCGGCATCCCAAGCAGCTGCAGGGCGCGCTCAAGATGCACGCGGCTCTCGGCGAGCTGGCCCAGGCCGTAGAGCGCCTCACCCGTCTGGCGCTCCCAGCAGGCGCGGAGCAACACCGCGCCGCTGCTGCCCCCTGGCGACAGCTCGCTCGCCTCGTGCCACGCCGCCGATGTGGCTGGTTCTTCCTCAAACGTCGCTAGCGCCTCGCTGAAAAACGCTACCGCCTCTTGAAACGCCCCGCTATGCAGGCCTGAACCCCGGCCTTCTCTAGATAACGCAGTGTGGCTGCCGGATCGCCCGCAGCGCGCCAATGATGCACCAGCAGCGCATAGGAAGGCGCTTCGCCGCCCGCCTCGCCATCGCGTTCGTAAGCTTGGGCCAGGGCGCGGTGTAGCTGACGGCGCTGCGCATAGCTCATAAGATTGTAGGCCGCGTCGCGAACGAGAGCTTGCTTGAAGCTGTAGACCAGCTCTGGCTCAAGCTGTTCAATGGCTGTCAGCCCGCGCTGTTGGGTCACAAAAAGTTGCGCCGCTAACTGTTCCGGCGGCACTTCCACCGGGTAGATCGCGCTTAGCGCGCGCAGGGAAAAGGTGATACCGATCACGCTGGCAACTTTGAGCATAAGCTGCTGATCGGCACCCAGCTGGTCGATACGGCTGGTGATCAGGCCGCGTAATGTATCGGGCAGCTGCAAATGGTTTTGCTCGCGCGCACACCAGGCTTCGGTGTATCGTCGCCGACAAGATACGCGCTGTCACCGCTTATACGCAAGATACCGCTGTCGCGCATCGCGGCCACCAGTTCGCTACTGAAGAGCGGGTTACCCTGCGCCTGCAGCACAATCGTATCGACCAGCGACGTGGGGATGGTGCGCACGCCCAGGCTCAGGCGCATCAACTCGGCGATAGCATCGATCGTTAATCCTTCCAGGCGCACATACCGCGTACCGGGCGCGTAGCGCAGCGCTTGGAAATCGTTCGACGGATCGGCGAGTGGGCGCAGGGCGATGCAAAACAGCAGGGGTTGAATGAGCTGGCTGGCAGCTAGAATCAGGCTCCACGATGCCGAGTCGAGCCACTGCGCATCCTCAAAAATAACCAGCAGTGGCTCTTGGGCGGCAGCGGTTTGTAGGGCACGCAAGAGGGGCTGGCGCCCTTCAGCTGGGCGAGCGCTGCCGTCACGGAGCTGCGCCGCGATCGCGCTCCAGGCGAAATAGGGCGTTGCGCGCTCAACAGGGCTACCAGACCCGCTGACGATGTGCAAGCCGGGCCGATCGGCGCGCGCCACAAGATCAGCAAGCAGACGCGACTTACCGATACCGGCCTCGCCCTCGATCAGCACCACCGCACCGCTGCCGTGATCGGTGAGCTTGGCAAGCTCACGCAGCAAAAAGCTGCGCTCGCGCTCGCGCCCAAGCAGCGGCAGCTCCGCATTCTCGCTCGCCGTCGGCGGCGCATCACCTTGCTGCTGCAAAGGCTGGAACACCACAGTCGAGGAGGCAAAGCCTTTTAAATACAGCGGGGCGTGATCGCGGAAGCGCAAATTGCCGTTAGCCGCCTGCCGTGTCGCGGCATCGCAGAAGACCTGCGGGCCATCGTCGCGCGCGAGCTGGGCAGCGGCCTGCATCAGGCGCGCGGCCAGATTAACCGTCGGCCCCATCATCGAGTACTCACGGCGACGCGTGGCACTGCCCACCGAGCCGCAGAAGGCCAGGCCGCTAGTCACACCGATCGCGGTGGTGAAACCGATTTCGGCCAGGCGCTCGCTGATCAAGAGCGCCGCCGCCGCACCACGCGTCGCGTCGTCTTCGTGTGCTAGCGGTGGCAGGCCAAAGGCGGCCATCATCGTCGGCCCCTTCGCATCGGTGCCCAGGCGGCTAATGCTGCCCTCGTAGCGGTAGAGCGACGACTGAATGGCCTGCATAAGCTGCTGCGCGCGCTCGATCGGGAGATCGGCGCGCAGATCGGGCAGATTGATAAACAATACAGTAACACGACGCTGCTCGGCGATCCAGTCGGTCTGACCGCCTGCAATACGCCCTGTGATCGCCTGCGGCACATAGGCGCGCAGCAGGGCCTGCATTGTCGGTGGGAGCGCCGCTGTCTCAAGCGGGCGCAGCGGCAACAGATCTAGCAGCGCATCAAGACGCACGACTCCGCGTGGTAGCACCTCGCCTTGCGCAGCGCCCGGCCAGCAGATGCCATGCCTCCTCGGCGATCAGCACATGCCGGAGCGCGCCGCCGCTTCGGCACGCCCGGCCTGCTCAAGCGGCGGCCCGATCACCAGCAGCTCCCAGCGCCCACGCAGCCCACCGAGATGCATCAGCGTCACATCGCCAGACCCAATACCGACCCGCACCTTCAGCGGTACGGGCGGCTCGTGGTCGGCCCCAAATACGCTCCAGGCACCGGGAGCCATCAGCATCTGCACAGCGAGTCCGCATTGCACAGCACGAAAAGTGAGTGTCGCCAACTCCTCCTCGCCGTACCACAGCGCGAGCAAACCGTCGCCAGCGAACTTCACCACATCGCCGCCGTGGGCCGTCACAATATCCACGAGCTGGGCGAAGTAGTTGTTGAGCAGCTGAGTCAGCTCTTCAGCACCCTCAACGGTGCGCTGGCTGAGGTAAGCGGTAAGCGCAGTAAAACCGGAGATGTCGGCAAAGAGCACTGCCGCCGGGAAGCGCTCAAGGCTCGGCGTCAGCGTCGCCGAAACATCGCCCCGCAGCCGTCGCACGATCAGCGAGGGGACGTAACTGCTCAGCTCCTCGATCAGCTCGGCGCTAGCCATGATAGATTTCCAGGGACACTAGAGCAGCCGTCAGCTTTCTAAAGTCAGGCGTCTGCGGCCTAGCACACCGCCGTGCCGCTCTGCAAACAAGGCCTGGCTCCGTCGCTGTGAGAACTGCTATGGAGATAACAAAGGGGGCGTGACGCCCCCGTGTCGTGTGTGCCGTCGATGTAGGCAGGTCACAGGATACTGCAAGGCGGGCGTCGGCGCAAGCGCCGACACCCGCCTTGCAGCAGAGTCAGGACTCAGGATTTAGAAGTTCCAGGTTCTCAGGACGGTTTCGCAGTAGCCTGATTCTTCGCCTGTGGCGTTGGTGCTAGGCTACTGCCGAGCGCATACGCGCAACGATCTGCGGAGCCTGCACCACTTTCTCGGGCTGCTGCTCAAGATACCAGGCAATCGTATCGTGGATCGTCGCGCGTAGCGGACGAAACCGCGCGCCAAGCTCGCGAGCGGCTTTGGCCGAACTGACGGATTTATTGGCGGTGAGCGTACGAATGCCTGCCAGCGGGATGGCCGACCGCTGGCGCGTGGTGGAGGCGATGGCGTCGGACAGATGCGCCAGCACGGTGACAAGCCCGGTCGGCAGGTTTATGGCCGGTGCTGGCACACCACTGACCTGCGCGATGGTATCGTGCAGCGCGGCGATGGTCGTCTGAGTGCCGCCGATGATGTAGCGCTCGCCGGGGCGACCGTGCTCGACGGCGTTGACCATGGCGGTGGCGACGTCACGGGCATCGACAATGTCGATCGAGCCGCGCAATTTGCCGGGCAGACGGCGGTTCAAATGATCGAGTAAAAAGCCGCCCGCACCAGTCGGAGCGGCGTCGCCCGGGCCGAACATCCAGCCCGGCAAAATCAGGACGACCGGCATCTGATGGGTCTTGATCCAGGCGAAAACGGCATCCTCGGCCTCGACTTTGCTGCGGAAGTAGAGATTTTCAAGTGAGCGCTTGTCTGGGCCGGTGGTCTCATCGCCGGGGCGGCCATCGGGCTGCATACCGATCACACCAGACGAACTGACATAGATCGTCTGCTGTACGCCGGCGGCCTCGGCAGCGTTGAGCAGCGCGATGGTAGCATCGATATTTGTGACCCGCAACGTCTCCTGATGATCACCTGGCTGGTAGTATTCGCGAAAGAAGGCGGCGGTGTGAAAAAAGGCATCACAGCCTTTCAGCGCCGCGACAAAACGCTCGGGCTGCAAAATATCGCCCTCGACAATCTCGACCTCTAGGTCGCCGAACTGGCGCTGGGCTTTGCTGCGCGAACGCACAAGCGCCACCACCTCGTGGCCCGCCACCAACAGAGCACGAACCAGATTATTGCCCAGCAGACCGGTACTTCCCGTCACGAATGCGCGCATTGAACCCTCCATCATAAAGTTAAGCCAGTTATGGTGGCGGCGCATGCGGACAAGCTGAGCTTGCGCGCATACGCTGCCAACTCCTTTGCCAAACCTTGTGAACACTACTATGTTTACGACGTAAACATAGTAACATAAAAGTTTACATTGTCAACATGGTATAATCAGCGATCATGAGTAAAGCAGAGCACTACCATCACGGCGACTTGCGCAACACCCTGCTGCGGGTCGGCGGCGCGCTGCTCGATCGCGACGGCGTGGTTGGGCTAGAGCTACGGCGGCTCGCCCGCGAAGCCGGCGTGAGCCATACGGCGCCCTACCGCCACTTCGCCGATAAACAGGCGCTGCTTGCGGCGCTCGCCGAAGAGGGCTTTACGCAGCTCCACACGACGATCTGCGGAGCGCTGGAGGCGGCTGGCCCGGCTACCGCTACGCAATTACTGGCCATGGCCGAGGCCTACATCAACTTTGCGCTTGCTCACCCGGCGCGGATGCGACTGATGTTTAGCGGCATCGCTACGGATGAGCTTGCATACCCCGAGCTGTATCGCGTTGCCAAGGCTAGCTTTTACGCATTGAGAGACGTGATCGCACGTGGGCAGGCGAACCAGGCTATTCGTGGCGATGACCCCAAAATCCCGACGCTCACCATCTGGTCGACGATGCACGGCCTGGCGATGCTGCTTATCGACGGCCAAATCCCGATCGAGCGTAACGATGAAGACATCCGCAAAGAATTTTTGCGCCAGTGTGCACTGCATGTCTTCGAGGGTGTGGCGCGGCGTTGAGGATTCAGGACTCAGAATGCTCTCTGGTTCCTTAGCTCTGTGCTCTGCGCTCTGTGCTCTGTGGTTTCTTAGTTCTCGGCTCTCTGCTAACAGGTGAACGTTGTGACCTATGCGCGCTACCAGCGATCGCTGTTCTGTTATTGCTCCCCTTTCTACTCGGGATCACCCTGCTCATTATCGTGCCGGCGCTGCTGGCATTTGGGCTGGCGTTCACCAGCTACGACGGACTGAGCCCCCTCGCTTGGCGTGGCCTTGCCAATTTTCAACTCATCGGCAGCGACCCACTCTTTCACATCGCTCTGCGCAACTCGCTCTGGCTGGTGGCAATCACTGTACCGCTGCGCACGCTCCTGGCATTGGGGCTAGCTATCCTCTTGATCCAGCCCCGACGCGGCATCAGCTTTTACCGTGCGGCCGTTTATCTGCCGAGCGTGGTGCCCGGCGTAGCCTACGCGCTGATCTGGTTGTGGATACTGAACCCGCTCTACGGCCCGCTCAACGGTGTCTTGCGGCTGCGTAGGCCTACCAAGCGTGGCCTGGCTAGTCGATCCGACAACCGCGCTGCCCGCGCTGGCGCTGAGCACAGTCTTTCAGATCGGCGAGGGCCTGGTAGTGCTGCTAGCCGGGTTGCACGAGATCCCCGAAGATTATGTCGCGGCAGCAGCTATCGATGGTGCCGGGCGCTGGGCGATCTTCTGCCGTATTACCCTGCCGCTGCTCACGCCCTGGCTCCTGTTGGTGCTGATGCGCGACCTGATCGTGAGTGCGCAAAACATTCTTACGCCCGCCCTGGTGATGACCAACGGCGGGCCGTATTATGCCACGCTGGTGCTGCCGCTCCACATCTATCAGACGGCATTTGAAGGGCTGCGCTTCGGCGAGGGTGCGGCGATGACGCTGGTAAGTTTTGTCAGCGTGGGGCTGCTGATCGTGCTCACGCACTTGCTGGTGGGAGGATGGGGATACGACGACTCCGTGTAGCGCACAAAGCACACAGCAAACGAACTAACGAACACTGCAAAAGGCACAGAACCGGGAGCATCTGTTATGGAGCACACATAATGGGCCACAGTTGGGCGACGTGGCGCTTTCATCTCATCGCGCTTTCGCTGGCGCTCTTGTTTGCCGGGCCGGCGTTTTGGGTGATCACGCTGTCGCTGCGCGCGCCTGGAGCACCACCGCGTGCGCTGGAATGGCTGCCAACAACGCTGACATGGGCGAACTACCGGACGATCTTCGAGCTACTGCCCTTGGGCCGCTACCTGCTGAACTCGGCGCTGGTGGTGTTACTAGCCGTGCCGCTCACGGTAGTCGTCGCCTCGTGGGCTGCATTTGCGGTAGCGCAATTCCCGCCGCGCATCAGAGCGGCGCTGCTGGTGAGCCTGATCGTGCTGCGCATGGTTCCGACGAACAGCCTGTGGCTGACGCGCTTCCTGGTATTTAGCGAACTTCAGCTTATCGATCGCTTCACAACCTTGTTGGCTCCGGCCTGGATGGGGACGAGTCCCTTCTTTGTGCTGCTCTTCTACTGGAGCTTTCGTCGTATGCCTACCGTGCTGATCGAAGCCGCGCGCCTCGACGGCCTGGGGCCACTTGGCATTTGGGCACGTGTGGCGCTGCCATTGGCACGCCCGGCCACTGTGGCCGTCAGCGTTCTAGCCTTTGTTCACTACTGGAGCGATTTTCTCAGCCCGCTGCTCTATTTAAAATCCGAAGATCGCTACACATTGACGGTCGGCGTGCGCACGCTCCAGCAGCTCGATGCCACCAACTGGCCGCTGATGATGGCCGGTGTTGTATTGCTCACCCTGCCGATCATCATCGTCTTTGTGCTGGTGCAACGCGCCTTCTGGCTCGACGGGCGAGCGCCTGGGATGACGGGAAACTGAGGGAGAGAAGTCAGGCTTCAGGAGCGAGAATTCAGCCGAGCCGCGCCACACGCGAGTGCCACGCGGAGATGGTATGAGACACTTTACGCAAATTCTGCCAATCATCCTCTTTCTGCTGGCTGCCTGCGCGACGCAAAACGAGCGCACGCCGCAGATCAGCATGATGATCTTCGGCGATCCGGCAGAAAAAGCAGCCTACGAGCGCCTGGTGCGCGCCTTTGCCGATGAGCGCCCCGACATTGCGGTCAATCTGATTCATATACCCGACCAGCAAGACTACCGGCGGCGGCTTGGCGTAGATCTGGCCGGTGGCAAAGCTGCCGACATCGTGCTGCTGAACTATCGACGTTATGCCGCCTATGCCGCAAAAGGCGTGCTAGAGCCGCTCGGGCCGTATCTGGCAAGCAGCGAACGCATTGCAACGACAGATTTCTACCCCGAAGCGCTCGCGCCATTTAACTGGCAGGGCCAGCTGATGTGCATCCCGCAAAATCTGTCGAGCCTGGTCGTCTACTACAACCGCGACCTGCTGCGGGCGAGCGGCCTCACCGACCCAGCGCCGGATTGGACATGGGACGATCTCCTGCATTACGCGCAGACGCTCACCGTCGATAGCGACAGCGACGGGCAGATTGACCGGTATGGCCTGGGTAGCGAGATCGCGCTAAACCGGCTGGCACCATTCATCTGGCAGGCGGGTGGTGCATTGGTAGACGATGACAAACAGCCGACGCAGCTCACACTTGACACACCAGAAGCGCGAACAGCGCTGCAATGGTTCGTCGATTTACAGCTCAAGCATGGGGTGGTGCCGAACGCAGTGGCCGAGGCAGCAGAAAGCAGCGAGCGACGCTTTTTGAATGGACGACTCGGCATGTTTTTAAACAGTCGGCGCGGCGTACCGACCTATCGCACTATCGAGGGCTTCGACTGGGATGTAGCGGCGCTGCCGCGCGACAGACTGACTGCCGGTGTGCTGCACGCCGACGCTTACTGCATGCCGAAAACAACACAAAACAAAGCTGCAACCTGGGCCTTCATCGAGTTTGCCAACTCGGCTACCGGCCAGACGATTATCGCCGAAAGCGGGCGCACTGTACCGTCGCTGCGATCGGTTGCCGAGTCAACCGCATTCCTCGATCCGCAACAAAAACCGGCCAGCAGTCGTCTATTTCTTGAAACGATCCCGCTATTGCGCAGCGTACCGGTGTTACCGGCCTGGGCCGACATCGAAGCCATCGCCGACGTAGAGATCGAGCGCGCCTTTTACGGCCAGGCCGACATAGACACGGTAATCGATGCGATCACTGAGCGGACGCAACCATTCTTCACCACGCCGTAGAGAGGCAGCGCGCTACCTTCCAACGCCAACCCAATGCGCCGCCTCCGTTTGCTGTCTGATTTTTGGTGGCAGTAGTGCTGTACAGCGAACACGTTTCCTTTGATACCCGACGTAAGACCGATTGACGCGACGGCGTGACGCGGTATAATAAAGAGTATGTAAGGGGATGCTTGGTATCGACAGGGAATAAAAGTCGTAAATTGCAGGTCGAGCCGCCCAGTCTCGTAAAAGGGGCACCGGCAATAACTGCCAACAACAACACTCGGGTTCAGGCTCCTCGTCTGGCCCTCGCTGCCTAATTAGGTAGCGCGCCTCCCGGCACTCCCCCGATGGTGTCGGCACAGGCGTCAACAAGTCGGGTGCTCTCGATCTAACCACCTGCTAGGGACGAGCTAAGATCAGCGGGTTAACTCAAAAGTCGCTTTGCTCGGCGTGCGACTGCGAGTGAACTAAACACCGAGATAAACCTGTAGTATATTTGCGATCTAGTTTCTTGGACGGGGGTTCGACTCCCCCCATCTCCACCACAATGGTTAAGGCGAATGGCCCAAATCTTAACAATTTGGGCGCTCGTTCTCTACTCGACAATGTTCGTTGTTAAGGTACCACGCTGCATGCGTCCGGTGCTGACGCGACGGCTTGTGGCGAACCTTTACGTTGGCGCGTAGCGGTTTGCCAGCTTCGGCCCCATCCTGGGATGTAGCTTAGCAGGCTACCAGGATGGGGTTGCTGTTTTCCTCAGCGAACTCGAGCAACTCCCCGATCTGCTTCACACCGTAGAACTTAGCAAGACGGGTGAGCGTATCAAAGCGCACGCCTTCCGCCTTGTTGTTCTCGATGTCGCTCAGCCTCGAAATGGCTAGGCCTGTAGCCTTCGCCACCTCGTCTTGAGTTACATCACGGCCGAGCTTCGCAGCACGGTTAAGGCGGAGCTGCTTGGCCTTCCAACGGACGTGCATTGCAGCCTCCTTAAAACACAAATAAGTATATCGAACAATTTTATTCCTGTCAAGAGGAAGTTTATGGTTTTTGAAGAGATGAGTTCGGCATTTTCAAGGAAGTGCAAGCCGGGTGAGCGCCCAAGCTCACCCGGCTTTAATACGCTCATTGCCCTACCGGTGCGTCATCACGAGCTGCTACGTTTCTTCGTCGGCTTCGTCCGCATTGCCATCGCGGCGCATCGCCGCTGCTACAGTGTCGAGAGAATAGCCTAAGAGGAGATTTGGTATCTGTTCCGACCAGGAAGTAGCAGCCACACCAGAACCGATCTCCGCAAGCGTTTCATAGTAGTCTGCCGGTCAACCAGAAACGCTGCTATTACAGGCATTGCCTCCGAGCATTGGCGCTCAATGAGCATCAATGCATTTTGCATGGTTGCGCGGATGTAGTCCTCGGATGATAAGTTCTTGACATCGATACCCGTAGAGTCAGATGCAGTGCTTTCATTGTTAGGACTTACGCAGTTGGGGGCAGCTGCGGTACGATGAGGGCATGAATGAACCCAAGGTGTGGGATCTCGACTACATCAACTTCCTGCTTGCGACACCGCGTGTGGTGTCGGCTACAGAGGCGGAGCGGGTACAGCCCGAGGAACCACGGCGTGCAGCCCATGATGCCTTCACCCGACTGCTCCATCGGCTCGAACCTGACACCACGCCGTTGTGGCGTGAGGCCGAGTTCCTCGTCGATCGCACCCGTGGGTTGTTGGTGATCGATGACAGCACCCTGGATAAACCCTATTCGTATGACATCGCCCTGGTTCACCGGCATTGGTCGGGCAAACACCGGCGTGTGGTGTCGGGCATCAATTTGGTGAGCCTCGTATGGAGCGATGACACACACGCCCTCCCATGCGACTATCGCCTGTTTGATGCTCCGAATGACGGGTTGACGAAAAACGACCACTTCCGTGCGATGCTGGAGACGGCTCGAAAACGAGGGTTCACACCAGAGTATGTCTGCTTTGACAACTGGTACAGTAGTTTGGAGAACCTCAAACTGCTGCGAAGCTTCGACTGGCTGTGGTTGACCCGGTTGCAGGGAAACCGCCAGGTCAACCCCGACGGGCGTGGCAACCGAGCACTTGAAGACTGCGATATCCGGAACGTCGGCACGCGCGTCCATCTCAAAGGCTACGGCTTCATCCTGGTATTTCGGATTGACACCCCCGACGGTGACACGGAGTACTGTGCGACGAACGACTTGCTGATGACGATGGATAGCCGCACGAGAAATGCCCGTCGGATATGGACAATTGAGACGTATCATCGCGATATCAAGCAGTTCTGTGGGATTGAGCGCTGTATGGTGCGGAGCGAGCGAGGACAGCGGAATCACATTGGCTGTGCCCTTCGAACCTACGTGCGCCTGATCTGGCACGAGTGGCAGACGGGCAGCACGCGCTTTGCGACCAAACTCAACATCATTCGCCCGGCGCTCCAGCAGTTCTTGAGCGACCCGAGCGCCGTCCTCCGTGGCTTCCCTCAGGTCAGAATGGCGCGCTAGCGCCCAACTGCGTAAGTCCTATCGTAATCGGATACATCAACTTGAACCGCGTGACCATCCAAACCTAGCACAACTAGGACAAATGAGTTGAGCGGATCGTAGTGATTCAACGCAGAATAAACCATGTCCAGTTCGTCTCGCTGCAAATGTTGCAGACGCCAAAAAAGACGTTCTCTGGACATGTATTCGTATGTCACGTTGTTCCCAACCTGACGTGACCGAGGTCGAAAATCAACTACCACCGCGCCAGAACGGTGTTCAGAATAGCCACGTCGAGCCAACTCCTCCGTAAAGCGATCAGACGAACGTCGAGACATGCGACTTCTCCTTGTGTACGTGAGCTTGTACGGCATAAGTACAGTCTATAGAGTGAATTGAGCTGACGCTATCAACAGCGCCGGTCAATTCGTTCAACATTTGTTGATGGTTTCGGTCTGCCTGAGGGAAGCGTAGGGCAACGGCCAAAAAGGTTTACAGATCGTTATTCTATGTCTTGTGCAGATGCCCTGATGCCATGCTATACTTGGCATTCGTGGCAGGTAGGCGAGTAGCAAGTCGCCTCCGTTCGGGTGATTTAGACCAAAGAGGAGTGGTCACCTGAGCAAGGATGAGCATGGACATCTTCGATCTTCGTCAGCAAATCATTGGTCAATATGCGGCATATACGCGGAGCTTCCTCCATATTCTTGACCCCGAGATTCGCTCCCATGTTGATGGGGCGCTCGCTGATGGTCGTTTGTGGCCTGACGCGCTGATCCAGCTTTCGCCAGCATATGACCAGGCGACTACGGTAGCCGATCTCGTCGCCCAGCAAACGCTGCATCCGCTTTGTGGTGACATTTTCTGCGCAAAGGATCGCGACGGCGCTTCCCGTTCGCTGCGCTTGTACCGGCACCAGAAGCAGGCGATTGATCTTGCGGCGGTTGGCAACCACTTTGTGGTCACGACGGGTACGGGTTCGGGCAAGAGCCTGACCTACATGATCCCAATTGTCAACCACATCCTCAATCATCGCCCCGAGGATGGCAAGGTGCGCGCGATCATCGTGTACCCGATGAATGCGCTGATCAACTCCCAAGCCAAAGCGATCGAAGGCTTCTTTTCTAATGCCCAAAACCCCTGCCCTGTGCGTTTTGCGCGCTACACAGGTCAAGAAAGCGATGCTCGCAAGCGCGAGATTCAGGAAAACCCGCCGCATATCCTACTCACCAACTATGTTATGTTGGAGTTGATGCTGACGCGCCCGCACGAGTTTGCATTCGTAAACGCCGGCGCGGCCGACCTTCAGTTTGTGGTGCTTGATGAGTTGCACACCTACAGAGGGCGGCAAGGCGCGGATGTGGCGTTGCTTATTCGTCGCCTGCGCGAACGCAGTGGCAACCCCGACATGACCTGCATCGGCAACGAGCGCGACCATGGTTAGTGGCGACACGCCACAGGACCGACGTGCGGGCGGTCCGCGCAGGT
>JAAUTF010000001.1 GCA_012031775.1 Candidatus Altimarinota bacterium
CCGCGTCACCGTCGCGGTCGGCGATGCACAGTCAAACCCCGAGTCCGAGAGCCATCGCATCAATATTGAAGGTGTGAATGCGATTAACGCCTTTGTCCCCTCTGGCGGCAATGGCAGTGCCGATCGCCACACCAGTGCCACGCTCACCGTCAATCTGACCGATGGGCGCTTGACGATCGATGCGCTCGGCGGTACCAACACCAAGATTAACTATGTCGATATTCGCAGCAACGAACCCGCTGTTACGGCTGTTACTCCTGCCGATGGCGCGACCAACGTTTCGCGCGACATCGACATTGCAGCTACGGTCGATCTGCCGAACGGCGCGATCGACGGCCCAACGTTCACCGCTAGCAGTGTGCGCCTGATCAAGGTCAGCGACGGTAGCCAGGTCGATACCTTCTTCAATACCTCCGGCGGTGGCGATGTCATTCAGATGAACCCGGTGAACGACCTAGAGGCCAATACCCGCTATCGCTTCATCGTTACCGACCAGCTTAAAGATGTGAGCGGGCGCGGCTTTTTGCCGTTTACCAGCGAATTTGTCACCGGTACGAGCAGCGGCGGCGGCGGCGGCAATACAAACGTCACCTTCCAGCAGGTGAAGAAACTTGCTGGTGGTGTTGGCGGCCTCTTCAGCAGCCTGGCGATCGGGCCTGACCGCAAGCTCTATGTCACGACGCTAACCGGCGAGATCCACCGCTTCGCGATCAACGCCGACGGCACGCTCGGCGCGCAAGAGACGATCAATACGATCAAGACTGCCGAGGGCGGCAATCGCGCCATTATCGGCATCGCCTTCGACCCGACGGCGACTGCAGCCAATCCTGTGGCCTGGGTTACGCACAACGGCCCCTATATTCCTAGCGGTGCCGCAGACTGGACGGGCAAGATCTCTCGGCTCAGCGGCGCAAATCTTCAGACCCTCCAGGATTATGTTATCAACCTGCCACATTCTTTTAAAGACCACATGGTCAACAGCCTGGCCTTCGGCCCCGACGGCAGGCTCTATGTGAATATCGGCAGCAACAGCGCCATGGGTGCTCCCGATAGCGCCTGGGGCCAGCGCCCCGAGCGCCTGCTGAGCGCGGCTGTGCTGCGGGTTGATACCGCCGCTATCACGACCCCGCCGCTCGATGTGAAGACCGAGGAGGGCGGCAGCTATAACCCTTTTGCTGCCGGTGCTGCGGTGACGATCTACGGCAGCGGTGTGCGCAACGCCTACGATCTCGTCTGGCACAGCAACGGCCAGCTCTATGTGCCGACGAATGGTTCGGCGGCGGGCGGCAACAGCCCCGCTACTCCCGCCGGCTTCGCCTCATCAGCTGCCTGCCAGAATCGTGTCGATGATCCCATCAACGGCGATTACACCGCCCCGACAGTGCCAGCTATGAACAGCGGCCCCACCCAGAAGGACTGGCTATTCCGCGTGGTTAACGGTGGTTACTACGGCCATCCTAACCCGCTGCGCTGCGAGTGGGTGCTTAACGGCGGCAACCCTACCGCAGGCACCGATATTGCCGAGGTGGCGAAGTACCCCGTCGGTACACAGCCCGACCGTAACTATCGCGGCGCGGCCTTCGACTTTGGCGTTAACAAGTCGCCCAACGGTGTGATCGAGTACAAAAGCGGTGTGTTTAATAACGCGCTGAAGAACAAGCTGCTTGTCGTGCGTTATAGCGCCAACGACGATATCGTTGTGCTGACGCCGGGCGGCCCCACGCTCGATATCGTTGCCAGCGAGGAAGACATCCCTGGCTTTACCGGGCTGAATAATCCGCTCGACCTGATCGAAGATACGCTTAACGGCAATCTCTACGTCATCGAGTTCGGCTCGCCCGGCAGCGTCCCCAGCAGCCTCACCTTACTGCGCCCGCTCACCGGATCGGTGCCGCAGATCGAGCTCTCGCTGCCGCTGCTCACGTTCTCCGATGTGGTTGGCGGCGGGGCCAGCGCTAGCCAGCCGCTGACGATCCGCAACACCGGCACCGGTGCGCTGAGTATCGCGTCGATCACGGCCACCGGCGGCGACGCTGCGCAGTTTCCTATCCTTACTTCGCCGCTGCCCACCAGCATCGCGGCAGGCGGCAGCGCAACGATCGAGATTGCCTTTAACGCGGGTAGTGCCGGCCCAAAGTTCAGTACGCTACGGGTGAGCAGCAACGCTGCCAATACACCCCAAGCCGATGTCGCCCTACGCGGCCTTGGCGCAACCGGCACCGGCGGCACCGGCGAGCCCGCCCTGCAGTGGATTCTCGATACCTACCAGATGGGTGTGAATGTCGGCGACGATAACGCTGCCACCGCTGTTATCCACAGCCAGGATAGCCAGCAGCGCGCCGCCCTGCTCGGCGAAGAAGTCAGCCTGCAAGTTTTTGAGCGCGCCGACAACGCCAACCCGGTTCAAGTCGAGCCGATCGCGGTCTATGCGCCTGCCACCGCCGATCCGATCGCGCGCTTCGGCTTTTACACGGCCGGCAATGCTTCTGCGCGCACCGAGCTGTTCAGCATCTCCAATACGCCCGCGACCAATGGGCAGCGCCTGGCACCGCCGGTTAATTCTGGCGGTGTCTTCAGCTTCGACCCGGGCACGGGCGCTTTCGGCTTCTTCTCGCAGTGGCCGATCTTTAGCAATCGCCTGGTCTTCACCGAAGACAATTTGAACACCTTCACCGGCGCTATTCCGCATAACGTGCGCGTCTACCCGCTGAAGCAAAACGGCATTACGGTGCCAAACTCGTACGTTGTCGCCTTTGAGGAGTTTACCAGCGCCTTCGACTTCCAGGATCTGGTGGTGATCGTGCGCAATGTAAAGCCCTTCGGCTCCATCAGCGACACCACGCCACCGCCCGCGCCCACCGGGCTCAGTGCCACCGGCGGCGATGGCCAGATCGCCTTGAGCTGGACGGCGAGCAGCGCCAGTGACCTCGCGGGCTATCGTGTTTACCGCAGCACTAGCGCGCCGGTGAACACCAGCGGTATTCCGCTCGCCACCCTGATCGGCACCAGCTACACCGATAGCAGCGTGACCAATGGCACGCCGTATTATTATGTCGTCGTTGCTTTCGATACCAACAGCAACACTTCGGCAGCTTCCAACTCAGCCACCGCTATCCCTGGTGCTGTTGGCGGCACGATCAGCGTCGATAACCTCGACAAGGTGCCCTTCTTCGACCGGCTGGTCTTCAGCCGTGTGAACGTCCACAGTGGCCAGTGGCAGAATTTGCGCTCGCACGACGCGGTGAAGCTGCGTATCACAAATAGCGCCGCCACGCCGCTCTCGGTCACGGCGCTGAATATCAGCGGTTCCGGCGCGAGCTTCTTCTCCGTGGCCGATGCCAGTAATCCCACGCTGCCGTTCCTTGTTGGTGCCAATCAATCACGCGACATCACGGTACGGTTTGTTGCCGGCACCAACCCTTCCACCAAGGGCCTGCGCGAAGCGACCTTGCAGATCAGCTCCAGCGACGCCGTTCAGCCCAGCGTTAATGTCCAGCTCGCTGGTTTTAATATGGGCTTCCCCGAAGGCAATAATGAGCCGCAGCTGCAAGATATTGTCAATACGTTTGGCTACAAAACGATCATCTACGCTAACGGCACCGAACGCGATTTGATGGAGGGCGGCTTCTATCGCGCCGTCGGCGACGAGGTGCTGTCGCCCACATGGCTACGCGCCAACTCGGCGCTGCCGGTCTATGTGCGCCAGTTGGCCTCGTACCGCAGCTGCTGTGCTGGCAATAACCGCCAGTCCTTCCAGATCACCGGCACCGGCGGCGGTAGTTTCACCCAGGCCGAGATCGATGGCCAGTCGATGCTGCCGCTTGAGCATAATAGGACGACGCCCGCCGAGCGTTAACTTCAACCCCGCTGGTTCGTTCAACGTGGTGATCGGCGGCTACAACAGCAATCGCGGTGCTAACGGTTTGCCGCACGCAGTGCGCTTCTGGGCGGCCCGCGACCGCAACGGCCAGCTTATCCCCAATAGCTATATCGTTGCGATGGACAACGTGCGCAGCACGTTCGATGCCGGTGCGAACTACGACTACCAGGACAATGTGTATCTCGTCACTAATATTCGCCCGACCGATACGACCCAGGATCCGAACATCCCCGGCGTGCTGCCGGCGCGCCTGGCCTGGTGCTCGAATTCGATCGCGATACCTACCCCGGCACCCTCGTTGACCGCGACAACCAGACGATGGGCTTCCCCGATACGCAGCGCAATGTCGACGATATTCGTTACCCGCAGAACCCGCCGGTCGAGTCCTACAACAAGAACTTGCTCGACCTGAACACTGCCGGTCAGGGCACGCTGACCATGCAGACAACCGTCGGCACCAACCTCAACGCGCTGCCGAACGATCTGGTCAACGGTCTCTGCCTGCCCTTCGACGGACGCAGCGCGCCCTGGGTGATCAGCACCCGTGTGATGGGGCCGGTCAATTATCTTAACCAGCGCAGCCAGGGCTTCGGCATTCTATTCGGCCCCGACTACAATAATTACGTGCGTATGAGCTTCGGTGTTGAGAGCACCGGCCAGCCGGCGCAGTTCCGCTTCCTGCGCGAGTTCAACGGCGGCGTTGCCTCGATCGGTAGCTGGGCTAACCTCGCCAATCAGGGCAGTGTGGGCACCGTCGACCTGTTCATTTTCGGTGATCCGGGCACGGCAAGCTCGAAGCCGGCTACCGCATCGACGGCGGCACTATCGTCAAAATCAATAACTCGATCACGCTCACCGGCACGAATTACCAGCGCTTCTTCGCCAAGCAGAGCCAGGGCTGTATTATGGCGACGCACAACGGTGCGACAAGTGGCGTGAGTGTGGCCTTCGACCGCTTCGCGATCACACCGCCGCTGAGTGCGACGCTGCCCAAGGAGGCGATCACACGCGTCAACGCGGGCGGCCCGCAGTATACCGATCTTGCTGGCAATGTTTGGTCGGCTGATACCGGCCTCTTCAGCCCGAGCGGCGCGCCCGCCGAGGGCACCGGTACACCCGAAATCGTCGGCACCGACGATGATACGCTCTATCGCAGTTATCGCGGTCGCCCACGCACCGGCACCGTGCCGCTCGTCGAGCGCGAGATTACCTATAATCTGCCGATCAGCCAGTCGCAACTGGTGGATGTGCGCCTGCACTTCGCCGAGCTGTTCTGGGGTGTGCCGGGTGGTGGCAGCGGTGGGGCCGGTAGCCGCGTCTTCGATGTTTATGCCGAGGGCGTGCTGGTGCTGAATGACTTCGATATCACCGCCGCAGCTGGCGGTGGGCGCACGGCGATCGCCGTGCCGCTCGAAGATATTAGTGTTACCGATGGCGCGCTTACGCTACGTTTTAAGGCCGAGATCGATTTCCCTGCTATCAGCGCGATCGAGGTCTTTAAGCAGCCTGGCTCGGTTAATCTGCCGCCGACACCGAATGCCGGTGCCGACCGCTTTGTTGCCCCTGGATCGAACGTCACGCTTACCGGCCTCGGCGGTGACCCCGACGGCAATACGCCGCTCGCCTATCTCTGGCGGCAAACTGGCGGTTCGCCGACGGTGACGCTCAGCGGTAGCGGTACTAACCGTACCTTTGTCGCGCCGAGCGCTAGCACTGTGCTGACATTTACCTACACTATCACCGATAGCCTTGGCGCGGCAGCCAGCGACAGCGTGCGTATCACCGTCGACTTCGGCAGCGTCAGTGGCGTCACGCTCACATCGAGCAGCCCCACCAGCAACCCGCGCCTGGTCAATCAGACTGTCTTCTTCACCGCCACGGTTGCCACCGGTGCTGGTATCGGCTATAGCTGGGAATTTGGCGACGGCACGACCAAGACGACATCCGGCCCGACGACGACGCACGTCTACAGTGCTGCCGGTACTTACACTGCCCAGGTGACGGCGACCAACCCGAACAATAGCGCCAGTGCAAGCACGACGGTGAAAATCGAGCAGCCCACCGTGTCCTTCGCTCGCATCAACGCCGGTGGCCCGGCGCTGACAACCGTTACCGGTGCCTGGTCGGCCAATACCTATGTGAGCGGCGGCAGCTCCGCAACCTACAACGGCACCGGCGAGATCCGCAATACGCTTGAGGAAGATCTGTACAAGACCTTCCGCCAGGCCGGCACCAGCGGTACGAGCAACTTTAGCTACAATGTTCCGGTGGTCAACGGCCAGTATCGTGTCAAGCTGCACTTTATCGAGACGACGAAGACGGCTGCCAACCAGCGCCGCTTTAACGTCAACATCGAGGGCGGTGCAAATGAATTGACCAACTTCGACATCTTCCAGGAGTCCGGCGGCCTGCTCTTTGCGCTGGTCAAGCCGTTCGATGTCACCGTTACCGATGGCACGCTCAATATCGTCTTCACCAACGCCAACAGAGATCGCGCCGTCGTCTCGGCCATCGAAGTCTTGCAGCTCACCGACAACGCTCGTCCTGTCGCTACGGCACCTGTCGACCGCACGGTCGATGTCGGCACGAGCCAAACCCTCGCCGGCAGCGCCAGCGATCCCGACGGCGATCTGCCGCTGACCTACGGCTGGCGTCAGACGGCTGGTACGCCGGTGACGCTCAACAACGCGACAAGCGCGAGCACAAGCTTTACCGCGCCGAGCACGCCGGGTGCGCTGACCTTCTCCTTCGTTGTTACCGATAGCCGTGGCCTGGCCAGCCTCGCCGATACGGTCGTGGTGACGGTGCGCGATCGCACGATTACCGGCTTGAACGCCACCAGCAACAGCCCGACGCCGCTTGGGCGCACAACCTTCTTCACCGCGACGACGACAGCCGGCTCCAATGTCGTCTATACCTGGAACCTGGGCGATGGCACGACGAAGACCGGCGCGAATGTGAGCCACGTCTATGCCACCAGCGGTACGTTTAATGTGACCGTAACGGCGGCCAATGGGCGCAATAGCCTGACGACAAACCTGAGCGTCGTCGTCTCCAACGGTGGCCCAGTGGTCAACGCTGGCCCCGATCAGGAGGTCACGGCGCGCACGCCGGTTACGCTCAGCGGCAGCGCCAGCGACCCCGATACACCCTTGACGTACAGCTGGGCGCAGACAGGCGGGCCGAGTGTTTCGTTAAGCGGTGATAATACCGCAACTGCGACCTTCAACGCACCGAGTACGCCAACTGTGCTGACGTTCACGCTGACGGTGAGCGACAAGTTTAACGCCAGCAACAGCGATACCGTAGTGGTGCGTGTCGTCGATAGCTCGGTGAGCGGCCTCAGCGCCAACAGCAGCAGCCCGACGGTGCTGGGAGATACCACCTTCTTCACCGCGACAGCGAGCGGCAGCAACCTGAGCTACAGCTGGAACCTCGGCGATGGCACGCTCAAGAGCGGCGCGTCCGTCAGCCACAGCTACGCCGCTGAGGGCAGCTACACCGCGATCGTCACTGCCACCAATTCGCGCGGCAGCGCTAGCCGCTCGCTGATTGTGCTCATCACCAATGCCGCACCCGTGGTCAATGCCGGTGCCGACCAGATCGCCTTTGTCGGTGAAAACGTTGCGCTGGCCGCCAGCGCGAGCGACCCAGATGGGCATACGCCGCTGAGCTACAGCTGGCAGCAAACAGGCGGGCCGACCGTAACCCTGATTGGGGACAACACGCTCAGCCCGAGCTTCGACGCGCCGAGCACGCCGAGCGTGCTGACGTTCACGCTGACGGTGGCCGATAGTTTTGGGAAAGAAAGTAGCGATACCGTAGTTGTGAGCGTGCGCGATGTGCCGGTGAGCGGCCTCAGCGCCAACAGCAGCAGCCCGACGGTGCTGGGAGGTACCACCTTCTTCACCGCGACGGCGAGCGGCAGCAACCTGAGCTACAGCTGGAACCTCGGCGATGGCACGCTCAAGAGCGGCGCGTCCGTCAGCCACAGCTATGCTGCCGAGGGCGTCTATACCGCCACCGTCACCGCGAGCAACGCTGGCAGCAACCAGAGCCGGTCGATCACGGTACTGGTGACCAACGTTGCGCCGAATGCCAGCGCCGGTGCCGACCGGACGGTCTTTGTCAGCGACAATGTTGACCTTGCGGGCAGCGCGGGCGACCCGGATGGCCACTTGCCGCTGAGTTATAGCTGGCAGCAGACGGGTGGGCCAACCGTGAGCCTGAGTGCCGCCGACACGCTCACCCCCGGCTTTACTGCGCCAGGTACGCCGGTTGTGCTGGAGTTCACGCTTATCGTGACCGATAGCTTTGGCAAGGCTAGCAGCGATACGGTAAAGGTCACCGTGATCGATACCAATGTCGAAGGCGTCTTCGCTGGCAGCAGCAGCCCGACTGTGTTGGGCCAGCCAACTAGTTTTAGCGCGACGGCGAGCGGCAGCAACCTGAGCTACAGCTGGGACTTCGGCGATGGTACTACCGTGAATGGGGCCAACCTAAGCCATACCTATGCGGCAGCAGGCGTCTATACCGCTACCGTCACCGTGCGCAACAACGAAGGGGAGCGTAGCACCACAACAGTGGTGACGGTAACGAACGATACGCCAACCGTGAACGCCGGTGCCGACCAGGTGGTGGTGGTCGCCAGCACGGTTGTGCTCAACGGCACGGCCAGCGATGCCGATGGCCACCTGCCACTGAGCTATAACTGGCAGCAGACAGGTGGGCCGAGTGTGGTTCTGGCAGGGCTGATACGCCGGGGGCGACGTTCACCGCACCGCCCACCACCGCCGTCCTGACCTTCTCCCTTACTGTGAGCGATGCCTTCGGCGCGAACAGCAGCGACAGCGTAACCATTACTGTCGAGGAAGTGGCGATCAACGACCTTGTCGCCAGTAGCAGCAGCCCGACCGTGCTGGGCCAGTCAACCAGCTTTAGCGCGTCGGCAAGCGGCAGCAACCTGAGCTACAGCTGGAGCTTCGGCGACGGCGCCACGGCGAACGGGGCGAACGTGAGCCATAGCTATGCGGCGGCAGGTGTCTATACCGCTACCGTTACGGTGCGTAATAGCCAGGGTTCACGCAGTGTTGATGTGGTGGTGATGGTGACAAACGATGCGCCGACCGTGAATGCTGGTGCCGATCAGCTAGTGTCGGTCGCTGACACGGTGGTGCTCAATGGCACGGCTAGCGACGCCGACGGGCATATGCCTCTAAGTTATAGCTGGCAGCAGGCGGGCGGCCCCATCATTACACTTGTGGGCGCCGACACCGCCGCGCCGACTTTTGTTGCCCCTGCAACGGCCACCGTGTTGACATTTACGCTGACAGTGACAGACGCCTTTGGCGCGTTGGGCAGCGATACCGTGGTTGTGACAGTTCGGGAAATCGGGAGCGGTGACCTGATTGCCAGTAGCAACAGCCCGACGGTGTTAGGCCAGGCGACGAGTTTCAGCGCGATAACGAACGGCAGCAATGTGAGCTATAGCTGGAGCTTTGGCGATGGTGCCACTGGCGAGGGCGCAAATGTCAGCCATACCTACGCCGCTGAAGGCACCTATACCGCTACGGTGACGGTGCGGAACAGTGAGGGCACACACAGCGCCGCGCTGACGGTGCTCGTCACCAATCGTGCGCCACTGGCTGATGCAGGCGTAGACCGCAACGTACAGGCTGGCACCGAGGTGCTGTTGACCGGCCTGGGCAGCGACCCGGATGGCCACATGCCGCTGAACTATCGCTGGCGTCAGACAAGCGGAACCAACATCGAACTGAGCAACATCGGTGGCCCCGCCCTGCGCTTTATCGCACCGAGCGTGGCCGGTGTGCTGAGCTTCGAGTTGACCGTAAGCGATGCCTACGAGAAGAGCACCACCGATACGGTTCGGGTTATTGTGGAACAGGCTACGCCGGCCGGAAGCACGAAGATTTACCTCCCGATCGTGGGCAATCGTGCTGGCAAGCCGACCGAGCAGAAGGCGGCAGACCTTGTTGTGACGCGGTTTACGGTCAATCCGGCGCAGCCCCAGGCCGGTAAACCTGCTGAAGTGATCGTCGAAATCACCAACCAGGGTGAAACAGCAGCCGCACCGTTCTGGGTCGACTTTTATATCAACCCGAGCGCACCACCGACGCAGGCTGGCCAGATCTGGAACGAGCGCTGTACCCTGTCGCCCTGCTACGGCATCGCCTGGGCCGTAAGCCAAGGCCTGCAACCCGGCGAAAAGATCGTACTGCGCTCGACGCCCGATAGCTACGATGCAGGCTCGACGAATTGGCCGGGCTACTTCGCCAGCGGCACCCGCAGCCTCTATGTCTATGTCGATAGCTGGAATGGCAGCGACCCGGCTGGCAATGTTGAGGAGAGCGACGAGACCAATAACCGCGCCGAGATCCTCGACCCTTGCCGTACTGGTGCGCTGCCTGCTGCACAGAGCAATCACGATGCTGTGCTGGAGTTGGCACCACGCCGCTCCTTAGGCCGCTAGATGAACAGGAGGCAATAGCTAGTATCTGAGCGGGAGGGCCATCGCCCTCCCGCTCCTGTATGTAAACCTTAGTATGAGTAGCATCGTACGCATAGGGCTAACAGTGCTCAGGACTATTGGGTAATGGCGCGATCTGGCCCAATCCGGTATAACATTGGAGGTGAGTAAAAGTAAAAAATCAGTTAAAACAACACATTTCCCAGCGTTGGGGGTAGACGCACGAGAGCACAATCTCGCGGCGACTACCCTCTTCTCTTGCACAGCACTTAACCAGGAGGGATGAATGTTCGCACGTCGGCTTCGTCTGAGTTTGCTTGCCATAGTCGTTACTACCACCGCATTTTCGCACGCGCATCTCGCAGCACGACCGGCCTTTGCCGAGGGTAAGTTGACCGGACAGACCTTTCTGGAGACCTTCGATGGACAGCCAGAAGGGCCGGACGCCTGGTTACCCGACGATTGGGACGTTACGATCCACTCGCGCAACCGTGAGACCCATTACAGCCTTGAGCCGATGGACGCCATGCACGGCCCCGACTGCTCGGCCCCGCCTGCTACCCACCGGATTACGAACTACGAGGACGCAGTTTTTAATTGTCGCGATCACTTAATGACGGCGATCAAAGGGACTGGCTATGCCATGATTTATCTGACGCCGAACCATATGGTCGATTTCGGCAAACAGACTGGCGTCATCAGCTTCGATGTCTCGACGCTGCGCGGCTCGACCCGCGATTGGTTCGACATCTGGATCTCTCCCTTCAACGATAATCTTCAGCTAGCGCTCGACGACGGTTTCCCTGATGTTGCCGGTGAACCGCGCCGTGGTATCAACATCCGGATGGACGAGTTCAATGAACGAACGGTCTTCCGTGTCGACCAGGTCACCGATCATAAGGTTACGAAGCTCACCAATAATTCGCTGGCTGGTCTGGCCGATATCGTCGTGCCCGATGCCAAGCGCCGCGATCGTTTCGAAATTCATATTTCGCGTACGCACATTAAATTCGGCATGCCCGAATACGGTGTCTGGTGGTTTGATGGCGAGATCGAACCGCTCGATTGGACACAGGGTGTTATCCAGATCGGCCACCACTCCTACAACCCGTTGAAGAACTGCCCGGAATGCCGTGCCAACACCTGGCATTGGGACAATGTCAGCATTACCCCAGCTGTACCGTTCACCATGCTTCGTGGCGATAAACGCTCCATGAGCGCGTCGTTGGGCGACACTATCATCTTCGAGCGGCCCGCGCCGAACTACTCCTACCTCCGTTTTAGCGGTATCGGCGATAATATCGAGCTAAGCTACGACAATGGCAAGAGCTGGAATAAGGCGCGCCTGCAGATGCAGGAGGAGTTTAAGTTCAAAGACGAACACTTCAAGTCGTATTTCACGCCGATACCGCAGGGCGTGAGCAAGGTGAAGTTTCGCGGCAAAGATTGGTTCGGCGGTGAATGGTTGGTGCGCGATGTGACTATCTGGAGCAATAATAACAAGCAGTGGTGCGGTAGCGCGACATCTACCACCGCCAGCGAGCGCACCACGAGTGCTGCTGCCCCCAGGCTGAGTATATGCTCTACCTACCGGCGATTATGTCGCGCACCGACAACTGTATGGAGACGGCCGCTACCCAGACAAACGGCCAGCCCGCTGGTGCGCCTTTAACCAAAGCGCCCGCAGCCCTGCCCGCTCGTCGCCTCTTTGCAGAGCCCGTTCTCGATCGCTCACCTTTCTACTGTGAGCTAAGTTAAGCGCTAACAGGTTTTAATGAAAGGTCGGGTGGGGCGCTGGTGACGCATTCGCCAGCGCCCACCCGACCTTTTTGTGCGATCGAATTGCTTGACACCCAGACTGTAGGAGATAGCATGCTGTCTTTTACGGCGCGGATGTTTTGTAATGAAGATACTTTTATGCTCTGTTTACCCATCTTAACGCCGTCTCAATAAAACTATAGCTAATAGTATCTGCCTGTTCCCTTTTACAGATGCGCTAGAAGGCTGCTCCTGCGTATAGGGTGCCGATTCGCCCTATGACAATTTCGACACATAGCTACTCATAGAATTCGTACCCTGAGCGGCTATGATACATTTGGCTCAAAGCGGGCGTTGCCGTATCATCCTGGTTCCTGCTGGATAGCCTGAAACGACCGCGGTTTGACAGTACCTTCGCGGTGCGGTCAACGAGCAGTGGAGAGACACGCAATGATTCGCTTAGTTATTCTACGAATCCTGGAGAGCTACTTTCGCCACCGCTGGCTGTATCTCGTCCCCCTGGTGCTGATGACAGCGGTGGCCGGTGCCTATATCTTCACCTCCGAACGCGACTATCTTTCGTCTGGTACGATGTATGTTCAGACACGAACGCTGCTCTCGACGCTCAGCGGCGATAAAGCTAGCTATTCGTACCGCACACCAGCCCAGATCACCAGCAACGAGATTCGCGAGCTTTTGCAGACCGAAGCGTTTGTGCGCTCGGCCATCCAGCAGACGAGCCTCGAAAGCCGGATGTCGTCTGGCCCCGATACCGTTGAAGAGACGCTTAAGCACTTCACCGACGCGGTCTGGGCGACGCCGGCCGGCGATAACCTGATCGTCTTTGGTGCCACCGATAAAGACCCGACGCTTGCCCAGCAGATGGCGAACGCGCTGGTGAACACCTACATCCAGTGGAATAAGAACAGCGGGCGGCAGGAAAGTGTTGTCGCGCAGACGTTTTTTGCCGATCTGATCACTCCCTATCAGCGCGAGCTCGACAGTGCCCGCCAGGAACTGCGCGACTATCTGCGTAAGCACCCGCTGCCGGTGCGCGGCGAGCGACCGGCCGAAGAGCAACTCGAGATCGACCGTATGCAATCGGCGGTGAATGAGGCTTCCGATCGGCTCTCCAGCGCGCTTGAGAAAGAAGAAGCGGCGCGCCTGTCTATGAAGAAATCCGATAGCATCACCGATCAGGCGTATACCGTAGTAGATGCGCCGCAGGTTCCGCTAAAGCCTAATACCTCTCTGCGCAGCCTGGCCATTGAAGGTGCTATTTTTGCCACTATCGGCGCTGTTTTGAGCCTTGCGGCGGTGCTGGGCGGTGCCCTGATGGACCGCAGCTTCCGCTTTCCGCTCGATGTCCATCACGGTTTGAATTTGCCGGTGTTGGCTATGGTTCCGCAGGTGAAGACGCCGCGCCGCAAGCGCACACCTGCCCCAGAGAAGCAGCGCAAGGGAACGACCGAGAACCCGGATAGCGAGGTTGTCGGACAGCCTGCCATGGCCGCAAGCAGCGACACGCCGCTGGCCTAGCCTCGCCCTGATCGAACGCTCACAGACGCACAGCAGGAAAGCGAACACGGTATGAGTAACACGCGCACCACAATCGTCAAAAATGCCGGCGTGTTGGTGGCAACCCAGGTTGTCACCTGGGTGCTGACTCTCTTCCTCACGATCTTTTTACCGCGCTATCTTGGCCCTGAGGCGATGGGTTCGCTTGGTATCTCCTGGGCGATCTGGGCGATTGTGACAGTGCTGGCGAAGTTCGGCATGAACGTGCTGCTCTTCAAAGAAGTAGCCCGCGACCACGAACGCGCCCCTGATCTGTTGGGTGCCTCGCTGGTTTTACGCGTGCTGTTTTTTATCGTCGGTTATGGTCTGGTTTTAACCTATCTTCAGTTCGTGGATTACTCACCGCTCACTGTCTCTGTGGTGATGGTGATGGGGTTCTACCACCTTTCGATCCTGCTCTACGAAGGCTATCAGTTTAGCTTGCAGGGCATGGAAAAGATGCAGTATGTTTCGTTGGCTAGTATCGGCGGTAAGGTCATAAACACCGTCGTCGGCATCAGTGTACTGCTGCTCGGCTATGGCATCTTCGCCATTACCAGCGTTTATATCGCCTCCGGCGTGGTGACACTGCTGCTGATGGCGTTATTTTTTGCACCAGTTCTACCGCCCGCGTCTGACCTTCAACGTAGCCAAGCTCTGGAGTACAGTTAAAGCCAGCTTGCCCTATCTTTTCTCTGGCTTTGCACTTGTGCTCTACACCGAAGTCGACGTTGTGGTGATCTCGTTGTTGGTCGACGAGCAGACCGTCGGTTGGTATGGTGCCGCCGACCGGCTTTTTGGCACAACGCTCTTCCTGCCGGTGGCGATTATGGCCTCGCTCTTCCCAACGCTGACGCGTACGCACAAACAAGCGCCGGAAGAACTGCCGCCGATGTTCCGGCGCGCCTTCGACATTATGTTGCTTTTCGCCGTGCCGATCGGCCTCGGCATGATCGTGATCGCCGAGCCGCTGGTAGCACTGCTCTACGGGCCGGCCTTTGCACCCACCGCGCCGGTGCTCGCGATCAACGGTTTGGTCATTATCTTCACCTACATCACGATCCTGATCGGCCAGTATCTTGTGTCCACCGATCGTCAGCGTACCTGGGGTACGGTGATCTTGCTGATGACTGCGCTCACCATTCCGCTCGACCTAATGTTGATACCCTGGGGCGTGCAGAATTTTAACAACGGTGCTATCGGCGGCGCGATGAGTTTTGTTGTGACCGAGTTGATTATGCTGACGATCGGCTTCCGTATGCTGCCCAAGGGTGCCCTTGGCTGGTCGACGCTGCGTAGTGCCGCGCTGATCGGCCTGGCAGGGCTTGGTATGGCCGCAGTGGCCTGGTATTTGCGCCCCTATTTTATCGCTGTTCCCATTCTTGCTGGTGCTATTACCTACATTAGCTTGGTGCTGCTACTACGTGTTATCCCACGCGCCGATCTCGATCTGATCTTGGGTATGGGGCGCCAGGCTGTAAACAAAGTACGCCGCAAAGTTTCGCGCTCGCCCAGCGCAATCTAGGAGATCTACTATTATGCTCGGACTGCTGCGCAAAAAAGAGACGCTTGTCGTCGATGCCAGTCTCGATATTCGCACTCCGGATGGTACAACGCTGCTGAGCATTCCTTCCGAGGTGATCAGCGTGTTTCGCCGTATGATCACCGGGCTACAGTTCCGCGAAACGCTGCCCGCCTGCACTGCGTTGACGGCCACCCTTCGCTTCGAAGGCGTTACATACAACACCCTGGCGCTGGCGACAACGCTGGCGAGCGATACTGGAGCGCGTGTGTGTGCGGTCGAGACGAATTGGTTGGCACCGGGTATGTATCAGCAGTTGGCGTTCGAGCCGCAGCCCAAGCGCCGTCGCAAAGACGAAGCGCCACCCGTGGCACGCTTCGCCGCTACCCCCGGCCTCGCTGGCCTGATCGATGGCAGTGCGACACTCGACGAAGCGCTGATCGCTACCGAGCACCAGAATTTGAAGCTGCTGCCCGCCGGTACCCTGGCCCCCGAACGACGCCCTGGCCTGGTGCGCAGCGCAACCTTACGCGAGACGCTGGCCAACCTGAGCGAGCATTTCGACTATGTACTGCTCGATGTGCCGGCAGTGTTAGCCAGCAGCGACGGTATCGCTCTGGCCTCGCTTGGCGAAGCCTGCTGTTTTATCGTTCGTCAGGGTGTGACGCCGAGCACACAGGTGCAGCAAGCACTGGATGAAGTTAAACATCTGCGTATGCTCGGTGTTGTGCTGAACCAGGTGCAGATCCACACGCCGCGTTTTATCCGTAACTTCATCCCGCAGGAGTAATGCGATGAAGTTCTTTTTGCTCTTTTTATTTGTGAGTTTTGTCGTTGGTATCGCACTGCGTAAGCATAAACTGCAGTGGAGTATGCTCACGTTGTTCGGCCTGGCCTGCTTTATCGCTTTCGGCTACTTCTTTTTGCGTCAAATTTGATGGTTTAAAAGTGTGACACTGCGTATACTGGGGGAGCCCTGACGCGCAGAGTCACGTTTTATAGGCCATTTCACGGTATGGCAATCAATACCTTACCTATTCACAAAGATATCTACCGTGTCGATGCTCAGCAGCGTCGCGCTGGCATCGCCTGGTGGCTCTGGTTTGCGCTGATCGCAGGCCTCAGCGCCTTGCTCGGCGCACGTATGTTGCTGCGCGGCCCTGATGCTGCCTTGATCGCCTGGCTGCTCTACCTCATCGGTATCGCGGCGATTATTTACCAGCCCCGGTTCGGGATCTACCTTACGCTGCTCTGCGGTCTCGTGGCGGATACGCGGCTTTCTGCCTGGTATCCTTTTCTGAAGAATTTTTCCGCTCGTGAGTCGATCTTTTTCGTTCACGATCGTCTCATTATCAACGCTGCCGAGTTATATCTAGTGCTCACGGCGCTGGTATGGCTTGGCCGTGGCCTGATGCAGCGCAAGCTGACCTTCCATCGCGGGCCGCTTTTCTGGCCGGCGCTGATCTTTCTTGGCTTTGTTAGCTACGGGGTGATCTACGGCATCGTCCTTCGCAATGGTGATGTTAATATTGGCCTCTGGGAGGCGCGGGCGATTTTTTATCTGCCCCTGATGCTGCTGCTGGTTACGAATCTTATCGAGCGCCGCGAACACGTCAGCGTGCTGCTCTGGTGCGCTGCCATCGGCATTTTTATCGATAGCATCGCCGGTGTCGCCTTTGTTCATGGTACCTTGGGCTGGGACATCGCCTCTGTCGATCGTATTCAGGATCACGCTGGCTCTATTCACGCCAATACGGTCTTTATTATGCTGGTTGGCATGTTGATGTTCCGTGTGGCGTATCGTCAGCGGCTCGCCTTGTTGCTGATTTTGCCGACGATCGCGATCGCTTATCTGGCTAACCAGCGTCGCTCGGCATACCTGACTCTAGGCATCGCGCTGCTGCTCGTGATGATTTTGCTCTACTTCGAGCGCCCGCGCGCGTTCTGGTTCATCACCCCGATTGTCTCTTTATTTGGTTTGGCTTACCTGGCAGTATTCTGGAACGCCAGCGGTATCTTGGCGCTGCCGGCCAGCGCGGTTAAATCGGTGCTCGCGCCCATGGTGCGTCGGAGGATTATCAGTCGAACCTCTATCGTATCATCGAAAATATGAACACCATGTTCACAATTAAGACAGCACCGTTTCAAGGTGTGGGCTTCGGCAAAAAGTTCTTCATTGTGCGCCGTATGCCCGACATCAGCCACTTCGTCTGGTGGGAATATATGACCCACAATTCGATCATGTGGATGTGGATGAAAACCGGCCTCGGCGGCTTTCTTGCCATGCTTGTGCTGATCGGCGCGGCGCTGATCAACGGCGTGCGCTGCATTTTCCGTATGCCTGGCGATATGATGAGCGTGGCGGCGCTAGTGGCAACGCTCTATGTGGTGATGCATTTTATCTACGCCTACGTTGATATTTCCTGGGATAGCCAGAGCATGATCTATATGGGCGCGATGATGGGCCTGATCAACTGCCTGGAACGCATCGTCGATACGCCAGCACCGCTCGCTGAGCGCCGCTGGCCCTGGCAACCGCATCCGCAAGCACAGCCTGGTCTGCGACCACTCTAACCAGCAGGAGACACCGATGACGCAGCTTGAACAGCAGATCGCGCCCGTCGAAACAGCGCCGGCCCAGGGAAACAAGATTTTGCGCGTTTTGCGCGAAGAGACGAATAATGTCCATCCTCGGCTTTTGTTTGCCCAAATGATCTGCGCGCTTTTGCCGGTGCATACCGGCTATCGCGTGCGCGCCGCCGCGCTACGTATGGTCGGTTTTCAGATCGGTCGTGGTACGATGTTCTACGATCTGCCCGCGATCAGCGGCAGCGACGAACTGCATAATCATCTGGTGATCGGTAAGGCCTGTCGCTTTAATCTGCGCACTTCGCTAGAACTTGGCGCGCGCATCACCATCGGCGATAACGTCGGCGTCGGAGCCGAGACGATGTTTCTCACCACTTCGCACGAGTTCGGCCCTGCCGAGCGCCGCTGTGGCCCGCAGCGTAAGGGGCCGATCACCATTGGTAACGGTGTCTGGATCGGTGTGCGCTCGACGATCTTGCCGGGTGTAACCATCGGCGATGGTGCGGTTGTGGCTGCTGGCTCGCTCGTCAATCGCGATGTCGCGGCGAATACGCTGGTCGCCGGTGTTCCGGCCAAACAACTTAAGGAACTGGCCTGATTTTTCGTTTTGTGGATGATTGCGCCGGTGCCGATCGGTGGCGTTGCAGCCACCCCTCGTAGCACCGGCGTCGTTATCTTTCAAACTACTATGTTTAAGAATTTCACAATCGTCATCCTGGCCTTGTTAGTGCTGGGGTTGAGCGCTGCGCTCTTTCAGGTGCAGCGCCAGCCCGGGCCGGTTGTCGCCGAGCAGCAAAGCTCAGCCGCCCCACG
The DNA here is from genome assembly GCA_012031775.1 of Candidatus Altimarinota bacterium. Taxonomy (GTDB): domain Bacteria; phylum Chloroflexota; class Chloroflexia; order Chloroflexales; family Chloroflexaceae; genus JAAUTF01. The sequence continues at coordinate 18,607 of JAAUTF010000001.1, forward strand.
CCCCACGCTAGGGGCAACGGCCACGCCGCCGCCGCCCACCGGCACGGCCAGTGCCGACGGTGCTTTTGTCGCCACCTTCGACGGGCGCCGGCAGCGCCACAGCCCTGGCAGCCCGCCACCTGGGATGTCACCATTCACTCGCGCGATAAAGCCAACCGCGAGACACTCGACCCGATGGCAGCCATGCATGGCCACGATTGCGCCGGCCCGCCCGCAACGCATCAGATGTCGCAGTATGAACAGGCTGTCTTTCTCTGTAACGACCATGTGATGACTGCCCTGAACGCCGATGGCTACGGCATGATTTACCTGACCCCGAATCAGATGGTCGATTTTAGCGCTGGTGAGGCGGTTGTTAGCTTCGATCTCTCTACCGAGCGCACCTCGCTGCGCGATTGGGTCGATATCTGGATCACGCCCTACGAAGAAAATGTGCAGCTTGTGCTTGAAGATCGCCTGCCCGATGGCAACGGCGAGCCGCGTAATGCGATTCACATCCGTATGGATCAGTTCGACGGCAAGACGATCTTTCGCGCTAGCGTGGTGCGCGATTTTGTCGCTGAGCGCGTCGCGCAACACCCAGAGAGTAAGCCTTACGAGGCCGTGCTGGAGCCGAGCGCGAAGAAGCGCGACCGCTTCGAATTACGTATTTCGCGCGACCATCTGAAGTTCGGTATGCCAGAGCATGATCTCTGGTGGGTTGATGCGCCGATAGCACCGCTCAACTGGCAGAACGGCGTGGTGCAGTTCGGTCACCATTCATACAATCCAACTAAATGCGACGGCTGCACGCCTAATACCTGGCACTGGGATACGATCGCCATCAGCCCAACGCGCCCGTTCACAATAATGGGGCTTGGCCCGGCGCTGCTCCACGCCGATGCAAGTACCCGCCTGATGTTGCCGCAGCCCGCGCCAGCGGCGGCTCATCTGCGGTTCACCGCGATCGGCGAGCAGATCGAGCTGAGCTTCGACGGTGGTACGACCTGGCAGGCAGCACAGAGCCAGCGTATTGAACAGCGCGCCGATGAACGCTTCACCTCGTATTGGCATCCGTTGCCGCCAGGGACGCGCGAGGTGCAGCTGAGAGGCAAACCTTTTTGGGGCGGCGATTGGTACGCACGTAATTTTAGCGTCTGGGCCAAATAACAAGACGCAGGCCTAGCCTACTCCATCACATCTTCGTGGTGTGGCAGCTTTACTGTGACACCACCACGAACTCCTGCAAATGAGCGACTTGAGAACTTGAGCGAAGCGACCGTAAGGAGAAACTAATGTCTACGCCCTATACTACGGACGATAGGCACGCGGCGTTGGGTCGCGGAACGCTCACCCGGGTGCGCGAGGCGATGGCGAAATACAATCTTTCCCAGATCTGCACGACGGCCGCGCCGTGTTGGCTGCGCGCTGGGCTTTTCGCGGGGCCGATCGCCTTGGCCCCAAAGTGCGGCTCTGGGGCCGCGCTTTTGTGCGCAATGATGGCACAATGCACATTGGCGACCGCTGCCGCCTCACGGGCACGATCACGCCCTTGCAGATCGTGGCTGGTAATGGGGGCACGCTCGAAATAGGCGAGCAGGTTGCGATCAACTACGGCACATCGATCGCGGCAAGCATGCTCGTTCGTATCGGTGCGCGATCGCGTATGGGAACCTACTGCCTCTTGATGGATAATAATTTTCATCATCTTGAGCCAGAACGCCGTAACGAACGCCCGCCCTCACGTCCGATTATTCTCGAAGAAGACGTATGGCTGGGCGCGCGCGTCATTGTGCTTCCGGGCGTTCATATCGGTGCCGGTAGCGTGATCGGGGCGGGCAGTGTGGTTACGCGGGATATTCCGCCGCGCACGCTCGCAGCAGGGTTGCCAGCTAAGGTAATTCGAGAAATTTAAACGTTTTAACCAATAGCCGGGCGAGTAGTCAACGGCGACTACCCGCCCATTGTCGTCGCAGCAGCGGAGCGCGCTTTTTAGTGCGTAATTCATGTATGACATCAATGGTTGAGTCGGCAATGGTGGACATCGTCATCCCTACCTGTGGGCGGGGGGACTTGGTGGAAACAGCTATTGCCAGTATTCGTAAAAGCGTGTGGACAGCGTTTTCGCTTTGGGTTGTTGATCAGAGCGATGATGATACAACCGAGCAAGCGGTGATGCGCCACGCGCAAGAAGACCAGCGCGTTCACTACATTCATATTGGTGAGCGCGGCGCAAGCCTAGCGCGGAATATCGGCGCATCGGCCGGGAGCGCTCCGTACATTCTTTTTACCGACGACGACTGCCGTGTCCGTGAAGACTGGATCGGCGCGATGGTCAACGAGTTGCGCTGCGGCGAAACCTGGGCGGTCTTCGGCCAGGTGGTGCCGGATGAAAGCTTTCCGCAGCCGAGCATCCGCGACGCCCAATCGGTCAACGAGAGCATCACGATCGCAGTGAAGGTGAACCCCAACCGCGAGGTATACGAGGGGCAGCGTTTCAACCTGGGTTTTGGCCATGGCGCAAATATGGGCATGAGCCGCCACTACTACGAGCGGCTAAACGGTTTCGACGAAGAATTAGGCGCTGGCGGCCGGTTCCGTGCCTGGGAAGACCGCGATATCGGCTACCGCGTTTTAGCCCAGAAGGGTCGCATTATCTATACACCGCGTGCTATTATTTATCATCGGCACTGGCGGCAGTGGAACGAAGTGCGCCGTACCTATCGCAACTATGCGATCGGTGCAGGGGCCACGGCGGCGAAATACCTCCGCTGCGGCGACCTTGGCGGGGGTTATTTGCTGCTCGAGTGGCTGCTTGATCAAGGGGTGCGGCAGGTGCTCTCGGGCATTATCAAGTGGCGGAGCTGGCAGAAAGTGACGATTGGGATGCTGCAACTTGTCTATCCGTGGGTAGGGGTTGCACAGAGTTTACGCGCTCAGGTTGATCCTGCGGCCAAGCGTTATCTTGGCACTGCTACCGAAACAATTCAATCGCACGTATGATCAGTATTAGCTTTGTTATTCCCACGTACAATCGGCTGGAGCGTCTGAAACAGGTGCTTACTGCGCTTGAAACGCAGACAGTGCCGTGCTCGGCGTTTGAAGTTGTTGTTGTCTCCGATGGGTCGAATGACGGCACCGATACATATTTGCGCGATCTTACAACACCGCTGCAGCTGCGCCCGATCTTTCAGCCCAACAGCGGTGTGGCAGCTGCCCGTAACAATGGCTTCCGCCATGCTCAGGGCGAGCTGATTGTCTTTCTCGATGATGATGTTGAGCCTACCCCCAACCTACTTGCCGAGCACTTACGTGCGCACGGCGACTGCTTCGATCGCTCTGTGGTGCTTGGCCCAATGCTCACCCCGCAGAATTTTGCGATGAAACCCTGGGTGGCCTGGGAACAAGAGATGCTGATGAAGCAGTATCGGGCGATGGAGCAGGGTGAGTGGCAGCCGACAGCGCGCCAGTTCTATACCGGCAATACCTCGCTGGCCCGCCGTCATCTGATCGACTCAGGCGGTTTCGATGAGCGCTTCCGCCGCGCCGAGGATGTTGAACTCGCCTACCGCCTGGCCAAACAGGGCCTGAACTTTATCTTTAATAGCGCGGCCATCGGCTATCACTACGCCGACCGTAGCTTTCGCTCCTGGATCGAGATCCCCTATGTCTATGGGCGCAATGATGTCATCTTTACGCGCGACAAGGCGCAAGATTGGCTACTGCCCAAGGTCTGTAGCGAGTTTCACGGCCGTAACCTGCTGGTGCGTACCCTGGTCTGGCTCTGCCTGAGCCGGCAGCCATTAACAGATAGCGCACTGCTTGGCTTGCGAATGGCCGCTGATACTGGTGAGCGCTTAGGCAGCAAGATGCTGTCGCGTTTTGCTCATAGCGGCATGTTCAATCTGCGTTACTATCAGGGCATCGCCGACGAGCTCGGCGGGCGTAAGCAATTCCTGGCGAGGCTGTAGATGACGATCTGGCATGAATTTCTGATGGATGCGGCCCGTTGGGTTCAGCCGGGCAAAGTAGTGCCGATCGCAACGATTACGCCGCTGCGCCTGCTCGGGCTGCTGTGGCGCTATCTGCCGTTGCAGATCATGGCGTGGTTTCGTTTCGGCAGTTGGTGCAAACGCAGGCGTATTCCCGGCGCGGTGACGATCATCCAGCAGGTGCTCTACCTGATCTACGGGGTGCAGATCCGGGTCGGTGCGCCGATCGGCGGCGGCCTCTATATCGCGCATCCGATCGGCTGCGTGATTGTGCCGGAGCGGATGGGTACGAATTGTAGCATCATCGCCGCCTGCACCATCGGTATGCGCAACGAATGGGAGTTTCCGCACTTCGGTAATGACGTTTTTGTTGGTGCCGGTGCCCGTGTTCTTGGCGCTGTCAGAGTCGGCGATAGCGCTAAAATCGGAGCCAACGCGGTTGTGATCGACGATGTGCCGACCGGCGCGACCGTGGTCGGCGTGCCGGGCCGTGTAAAAAGTAAGGCCGTTCCCGCTGTCATCGCTGCTACCACCAACCCCCCCAGCAACGGCCACCATAGTTAGTGGAGCTACGGTATGTGTCTACGATCGCCTCTGCGACGCCCTGTGCGTCTTTTGGGGTCAGGCACTGCGGTGCCTGCCTCTTTTCTTCCGCCCGGTGTTGCGCACCTTTCCGCTGATTCTGATAGCGTTGACCCTTGTTGCATGTGGTACAAGCGAAGCGCCGCTTGCAGCACAAGCGCCGCCCACGCCAACCGTCAGCGCGTTGTTCAACGCCGTGCCAACCAGCACGCCGCTACCGGTGGCCTCGACATCGACCAGCGTTCCCGAGCCGGTTGTGATCGAGCGCGCCCCGGTCGCCGAGGTGATCGGCGAAATCGTGATCTACGATGACGCCTTGGCCGCCGATTGGTCGCTCGACGAGAGCTGGAGCACAACGCTCGCACTCGACGATGAGGCTACCGTCTTCGCTGGCGCTGAGGCGATCGCGGTTACGCCACAACGCGAAACGTGGGGCGATCTTTTTTACACTAGCGGAGGACGCCGACGCGCCAATACGCCGCGAAGATGTGTTGGGGCTCAGCTTTCGGATCAATGGCGGGGCCGATTACATCGGCAACGACGAACTGGCGGTGAGCGTGATCGGCAGCAATGCAGTGCCCTATTTCACCCGCGACAAGACGACAGCCCAGGAGCGCGCCGATGCCGACCTGGAGTTCTCCGAAACGCGGCTCTATTTTCTCGATATTAACACCGATATTCCGCCCGACACATGGGTCGAGGTGGTTGTCTGGCTCGACAACCTGATATTCGACCCCGACTACAAATATGTTACGGGGTTCTATATCAAAAATGCGCCGAGCTTCCTTAATACGTATTACATCGACGAAGTCAAGCTGCTGGTTCAACAATCGCTCGAATAATACGTGCGGCGCGGTGGCAGCGCTTGGCAGTTCACATATGCGTGAACTAATCTTCATTGAGTTTTCAGGCGGTGTAAGCAAAAAGTTCATACATGGCTGCTATTGTCAATCCGGTAGGCAAAAACGAGCCGGCTAGAGAGGAAGCGAATGGAACTCAGCAGCCCATCCCGACAAAACGATCCACGTGCCGACCGAATGCTGAACATCTTCGCGAGCCGTCGTTTTCGCAGCGTTCGCGCTAACCGGCGGCTGCAGATGACACTTCTACTGTGGGTGATCCGCAACAAGATTCTCGGCTCACTCAAGCGAGCGCTCGACCTGAGCGTGGCGATTGTGGCCCTGATTATCGCCTCGCCGGTGATGGTGATGACCGCCATCGCGATTAAACTTGACTCGCCTGGCCCGATTTTCTTCCGCCAGACGCGTGTAGGCAAGTGGGGCGAACATTTTGGCTGCTATAAGTTCCGGTCGATGTACATCGACGCTGAAGAGCGTATCCGTGAGCTAGCGAAACATAACGAGGCGGACGGGCCGGTCTTCAAGATGAAAAACGACCCGCGTATCACCCGTGTAGGGCGCATCATTCGTAAGCTCAGCATCGATGAGTTGCCGCAATTCTTCAATGTACTCAAAGGCGAGATGAGTGTCGTCGGCCCACGTCCGGCGCTACCCCGCGAAGTTGCGTTGTACACCTACGATCAGGTTCATCGCTTGAACGCCATCCCCGGTATTACTGGCCTGCAGCAAGTGTCAGGGCGCAGCGATATCGATTTCAAGCGTTGGGTCGAGCTTGATCTGCAGTACATCGCCGAGCAGAGTGTCTGGAAAGACATTGAAATTCTGCTAAAGACCATCCCGGCAGTGCTTTTCAGCAAGGGCGCGTACTAACTCAGTTTGCAGTGTGGCCCCAGCTTCCAGCGCAGCGCAGCTCTGTGAAGCTCAAACGGGCTGCACTGTCGCACTGAGCGATCTCCGATCAGCGTTCGCCGTACGGCTCTATTGTCGAAGTACCGCTCATCTCACATAAAAGGCGGAGAAGCATGCGTAAGCTGTTGATAATCCTGGGTGTGCCGATCGACGATCTGACAATGGATCAGGCGCTTGAGCGCATCGACGACTTTGTTCAAACTGGGCGCTCGACCGGCAAGACGCATCAGGTGGCGACGATTAACGCAGATTTTGTCGTCAATTCACTGCACGATCCAGAGCTCCAGCGGATCTTACAAGAGTCGGATATGGCTACGGCAGACGGGATGCCGCTGGTGTGGGGGGCGCGCCTATTGGGCGTGCCGCTCGAAGACCGTGTCACGGCGCGGATCTGGTACCGGCATTGGCCAAGCGGGCAGCCGAGCGTGGGCATGCGCTCTTTTTGCTCGCGCGCGCCCCGGCGTGGCCGCGCAGGCAGCCGAGGTATTGATGGAGCGCCATCCGGAGTTGAAGATCGCCGGTGTACTCTCGCCGCCACAGAGCTCGGTGCTGGAGATGGATCCGTCGATCGTCGAGACAGTGCGGGCAGCGCGCCCCGATATCCTGCTGGTTGCGTTCGGCAACCCGAAGCAAGAAAAATTTATTAATATGTACGCCCGTGAGCTGCAAGTGCCGGTGATGATCGGCGTGGGCGGTACCTTCGATATGATCGCGGGTGTGACGCGGCGCGCACCGCAGTGGATGCAGAAATCTGGTCTGGAATGGGTGTATCGGCTAGCCCAGGAGCCACAGCGCCTCTGGAAGCGCTATGTTCACGATATGCTCTACTTCGGCTCGTTCTTTGTGCGCCAGTGGTGGGAGATGCGTAAAGGCCATACTATTGCGCCGGTGCTGCCGGCCGGCGAGGCGGTGCTCGTCGAGAACAGCGTTGTGCTGAACCTGCGCGGTCGGCTTGATGTCACCAATCGTGAGGCCTTTGTTGCACGCGCTGAAGCGGCGTTGAACGAGAACCCCAACCTGGTGATCAGCCTTGATGGCTGCGAGTTCCTCGATAGTTCGGCGCTGGGGGCGCTGGTGGTGCTGGCGAACAAAGCGCGTTCGGGCGGTGGGGCGCTGACGCTTGTTGCCGTGCCGCCGCCGATCATGCAGATCCTAAATGTGACGCGCCTCGATCGCTTCTTTAACATCGAAGAGGATGTCGATGCGGGGCTGCACGCGCGCCATAATAGCACCCCTGTCGTCGAGCCGACACGTGATAAATCTGGGTGGCAAGTCATCAAGATGCCGCGACTGCTGGATGCTGGCAATGCCCCCGACCTGATCGCTACCTGTGAGCAGTTGCTGGTTCGCCAGCCGCGCTTGGTGCTCGACTTTAGCGAGACGCACTTCCTGTCGAGCGCTGGTCTGGCCGCCATGATGCGCCTTGACCGCCAGGCACGCGAGCTTGCGGGCGGCCTACGCATTGCGGCTTGTTCGCGCGATGTATTGCGCAGCATCCAACTGGTGAAGCTTGATACGCTTATACCAGTTTTTAACGATGTTCAGCAGGCTACCGGTAACGTCACCCCCACGCTCGAAGTTCGTCAGGTAGGAAGCCAGATATAAGCTGCGATCGATATGGTGGACGACAAAAGGCTGCGGCCTTTGCTGTCGGGCACCGCTAGCTCAGCGCTGCGAAACTATACACAATATGCAGATCCTACTCCTTGCAACCGACGAGCAAACTGCACCTGAGCCGCTTAGCGACACCTTTGCGGCACCGATGGTGCCTGTAGTCAACCGCCCGGTGATGGCGACGGCGATCGAAGTTCTGGCACGCGCAGGCCACAAAAAGATCATGGTTGCGCTGTGGCGTCGTGGTGGCAGCGTGGCAGCGTATTTCGGTAGCGGCCAGCGCTGGGGTGTGCAGCTCGAATATGTGACTCTGCGCGAGGCGCTTGGGAGCGCAGGAGCGCTCAAGTGGGCGGGCAACCTGATCAGCGAGACGACGCTGGTGCTGCCTGCCTCGACGGTGCTCGATCTTGATATCGAGGCAGCCCTCGCCTTTCATCGGGCACACGGCGGCCCGCTCACGCTGATCGCCCACGCATCGCGCGGCGATGTCCCACATCTTCCGCTCGAAGTCAACGAGCACGGTTTGCTCGAGTCGAAAGCCGATGACGCTTCGTGCCTGAGTTATACCGGCGCGTATATCGCTGAACCGGCAGTGCTCGACCTTATTCCGGCACGTCGGGCGACCGATCTCTACGCCGACATGGTACCGGCGCTGTTGCGCCAGGAAAGCGCCGTTCACGTCTATCTCTGCACAAGCTATTGGAACCCGCTGGTTAGCCTCGACGCCTATCAGGAAGCGCAGGAAGTTTTTCTGTACAGCGCCTACAATGCGGGGCGCGGCGACCAGCCCGAGCTGCGTGTGGATCTGCCGCAGGTACGCTATCCCTCGATCGAGGGGCGGCAGATCGCGCCCGGCATCTGGGTTGGCCACGATCCGCTGATCCACCCGGCAGCGCGGCTGGCGGCACCGGTGGTGATCGGCAATAATAGCTGGATCGGGCGCGATGTAGAGCTTGGGCGCGGTGTGGTGCTCGGCCCGAATGTGATTGTAGACGATGAAGCGACTGTCAGCGAGAGCACGGTGCTGGCTAGCAGCTATGTTGGCCAGCTCGTCAACGTCCATCGCCGCGTTGTAAACCAGGCCGCTATGGGCGACCCAGCCACCGGCGAAACCATCCGGGTGACCGATCCGTTTTTGCTTTCGCGGGCGACGCCGCACTTCGAGCAGAACGGCAGCCGACTTAAACGAACGCTCAGTTCCTTTGTCGCGGTTGTTGTTTTGCTGGTGCTCTCACCGCTGTTACTGCTGATAGCACTGTTGAGCCTGATCCTCAACGGGCGCATCTTCGAGCCTGCCGAGCGCATAAGCTACCGCCGCACCGGGCCCGATCAGCCGGTTGAGGCGCAGCCATTTCGGCTCTGGCGCTTCGCTACCAGCCGTCGCGATGGCACATCTACGGCGTATGGCCGAGTACTACGGCGTATGGAATTCGAGCGCTGGCCCGAGCTCCTCAATATTCTTGGCGGCGATCTAGCCCTTGTCGGCGTCAAACCGCTCACTATTGCTGAAGATGCCACACTGCTTGAGGAATGGCAACAGCGCCGCCGCGAGGCACCAGTCGGCTTTACTGGCCTGTGGTATACGCAGTGCCCTCCCGACGCCGACCTTGACAACATCCTGGTTGCCGATGCCTACTACGCGGCCACCCGCAACTGGCGCGAGGATCTTCGGTTGTGCTTGAAGACGCCACTGTCGTGGTTACGCCGCCGCCGCGCACGGAGCGCAGCGCAATCCTCGTCCACAGACTATATGCTTTCTGAAGAATCGATCGCATAATAAAACAGTCTTACGCGCATTTGGCCAATAGCTCTGTGGGTACCGACGCGTTTGCCGCCAGTACCCACATAAACTACTTTACAAACCTGTTGCGGCAATCTACAATCCGAAATCTGTAATCGATTATGATGTAAGGTGCCCGCTTGTTCAGGAGCGACGAAATGGAAATGCAATCTCGCGTAGTTGGAGATGTGGAAGTGCTCGCGATCAAAGGTCGTTTCGATAATACAACAGCACCTGCGGTCGCCGAGTGGCTGGAAAAAAATATTGGGCATCCTCGTATCCGTATGGTCGTAAACCTCTCGGGCACCAACTTTGTGGACTCGACAGCGCTGGCTACGCTCGTACAAGGCTTGAAGCGCTGCCGCCAGCAGAGCGGCGATCTGCATTTGTGCAGTATGGAGCGCCCGGTTTATATGATTTTTGAGTTGACGCGCCTCGACAAAGCTTTCAACATTTTCGTCGATGAGGCCCACGCTATTCAGGCGTTTGCAAGTTAAATGCGGTGTAATAGAGGGGAGCGAACGAGGCGTGAGTGTCAGACATTTGGCATCACTACGCAGCATAGGTGGCTCGCACCGGCAGCCGCGACAGCTAAAGAGCAACGCTCTTCTGGCGCGCGCACGGGTTGTGCGGCCCTTTAAGATGACGGTGTTGTCAGAATCAGTGCAATTCCATTCACCTTCGCTCGCTTACGAGACGCAGCCGCCTGTTCAGAATGTAGAGCGCATGTTAAGTGTCGTTGTAAGCAGTCATCACAACCAGCTCACCGCGATCGCCGACGTTTGGCTGTCAGAAGGCGCAAGCTCGTTCAGCATCTGGCAGCGCGGTCAGCTTTTGCGCTCGTGGCCTGCGGTGCCGGGCGATACCCGTGAGGTAATGCTCACGGTGCCGATCTGCATCGACGAAAACATCGTTGGTGAATTACGCGTCAGCGGCACCAACGGCAGCAAGCAGGCAGCGCGCCTCGCCGCCGATGCCGACCTCGTCGCCGCGCTAGTTAAGCTCGAAGACGAACTTACCCTGATGACGGCTGAACTGGTCAATAGCCAGGATCAACAGGTGGCGCTCTACCGCCTGACACGCTCGATGAGCGGGATGGTGTCGGTCGAGGAGACGCTGAACTCTTTGCTCTGCGAGGCGATACGTCTTTCTCATGCAAGCGGCGGCTACGTTGTGTTTATGCCGGCAAGCGGCGCGCCACTGGTGCTGCACCGCCCCGAGGTAATGCTCAGCGAGGCGAATATCTGGCAGTGCTTCTGGCAGGCGCAGATGGACGAGCAAGAGATCATCGTTACGCCAACCGATCGGAGCGGCACCCGGCTTGCGCTGGCGGAAGTGCCGAATATGCTGTTTATTCCGCTACGCACCCGCGGCGTGGTGAATGTTGGTCTCGGCTTGCTTAAGCCAGTACACGAGAGCTTTTCCAACCCCGACATTAAGCTCATGCGCGCTATTTGCGACCACGCCAGCGCTCAGGTAGAGAAGGCGCTGCTCTACCAGGAGAGCTTTGAGCAGGCACGGATGCGCACCGAGATGGAACTTGCGCGGCGTGTCCAGCTCGATCTGTTGCCGCGGCATCTGCCGCTTGTGCCCGGCCTCGACATCTATGCCCATACACGACCGGCAATGCACGTCGGCGGCGACTTCTACGATTTTATTCAGCACGCCCGACGCCCGTTCTTCTTTACCGTCGGCGATGTCACGGGTAAGGGGCTGTCTGCTGCGCTTTTGATGACCATGACGCGCACCGCCATCCATAGCAAAGCGAGCTTTATGCCCGACCCGACGCCGGAGACGGTGATGCGCCAGTCGAACGCCGACCTCTACGATGACTTTACGCAAGTGGGGGTTTTTGCAACCGCGTTTATCGGCCAGTATCTTGCTGCAGAACGGCGTATCCGTTATGCTAACGCGGGCCATTCGCCGGTGATCTATCGGCCCCGCGAAGGCCCGGCGACTATGTTGCGGGCGGATAGCACCGCGATCGGTGTTCTGCCTGCAAGTTCGAGTCGCAATTATACGCTGCGTATCACCGAGGGCGATCTCTTGATTGTCGCTACCGACGGCTTCAGCGATGCTCGCGACCATAACAATGAACGTTTCGACTACGATCGCCTGCTGGCGCTTACCGAGGAAGTGGCACAGCGCTCTGCGCGTGAAATTGTCGACGCCATCTACGAGGCTGTAGATACTTACGGCTCGGGACGCCCCCAGGACGACGACCAGACGATTCTGGTTATCAAAGGAGCAAGCTTGTGATAGCGCAGTCTCTTTCCCTGCCTGCAATGACGCCAGTGACTGCACGCCATGCACGGCGAAGGAACAGCCTCATGTCAACGTGGGATGCAGATGTGATCCGTCTCGAACTGCCGGCGACGTACTACTACCTCTCATTAGTGAGTACCACACTCGCCGAAATGTTGAAGCGGCTCGACAGCAGCGGTGGCGACTGGGACACATTGCTGTACAATGTACAGCTTGCCACGCACGAAGTCTGCACAAATATTGTCGACCATGCCTACAACGAGCGCACCGATGGGCGCATTGTGCTGACGCTGACGCTCGATCGCGAGCCGGCACGGATCACCATGACCTTTCGATACCGGTATTTCGTTCGATGTAGCGAAGGTCGCCGCTCCGAATCTTGATGAGGCCCAGGAGCAAGGGTATGGCTTGTTCCTGATCTACAACCTGATGGATAGTGTGAACTATTCCCCCTCTAGCGGCGGGAACCACTGGACTTTGGTGAAATACCTCTAAGGCGGAGAATTATGGCGAACATTCTGGTTGTTGACGATTATTCACCAAGCCATCGGCTGGTGAGTTTTATCCTCCAGCAGTATAATCATCACGTGGTGAGCGCCTTTAATGGCGTGCAGGCGCTGGAACGACTCGCCGAAATCGATGTCGATCTCGTGCTGACCGACCTGGCAATGCCGAAGATGGACGGTATCGGCCTTTTGCAGGAGATGCGTGTCAGCGAGCGCCTGCGCCAGATTCCGGTCATTATGTTGACGGCGAGCGGCCAGCGTCAGGAGCGCGCCCGCGCCGAAGCGGCTGGCATCGAGATGTTCTTGACCAAGCCGATCGAGTCCGAGGAACTGGTGATGGCGGTGGAGCAGGCGCTGGCTAGTCGTGCTGTTGCCCGGCTTTTCTGCAAATCGGCGGCGTAAGTAGTAGACCGGTTACAGTGAAGGCGCGAGCACAAGTGTTGTGCGGCCCCACGCTGTATTGCGACCAAAAAGGCATGCAATGCAGGCAGATTTTGTGAGTGTCGTGATCTGCACACGCAATCGCGGCGATGAAATTGTTTTGGCGCTCAAAACGTTGTTGGTGAACGAGTACCCGGCCTTTGAAGTGATCGTGGTTGATCAGAGCAGCGACGACCGCACCGCACAAGCAGTAGCCCCCTTTCGCAACGACGCACGCCTCCGGTATCTTAGCACTTCTTCCCGTGGTTCGAATACTGGGCGCCAGCTCGCCTGCGATATCGCGCGGGGCGAGTTCATCCTTATCACCGACGACGATTGCGAAGTGCCACGCGACTGGATCGCGACAATGGCTGGGCAACTGCAGGCCGACGTAGCGCTTGCCTGCGTGTTCTGCGAGGTGGTCGCGGCTCCGTTCGACGCGAGCAAAGGCTTTGTACCCGTGACGGGTGCGCTGGTCGAGACGACGATCTGCGATCTTTATGCCTGGTGTACCAGCGGTGCTGGGCGCGTGATGGCCGCTGGTTTGGGTTTGCGGCGCTCGCTGCTACAGGAAATCGGCGGCTTCGACGTTGTGATGGGGGCGAGCGAGCGCTTTCGCAGCACAGCTGATGCCGATCTCCCGCTGCGCGCCTTAGTCCACGGCTACCGCGTACAGCTTACGCAGCGTACCAGGGTTGTGCATCACGGTTTTCGTAGCTACGAACAGGGGCGCAAGCTGATGCGCGGCTACTTGATGGGCCTGGGCGCGGTGTACGCCAAGCTCATCCGCTGTGGTCACTGGCAACTGCTGCTGGTGGCTGGTTTCGAGCTCTGGCGCACTGTGATCGGGCCGCTGATAAGTAACCTCATCCGCCTGCGTCGCCCGCCTGTGCTCGGGCGCGCGCTCGGTTTTAGCCGCGGTTTTGCGCTGGGCCTACAAACACCGATCGACCACGCGCGCGAGGTCTTTCTGCCTAACTGAATACCATATGCTGTATCAACGCTTCCTCTTCGCCCTGCTTTTACTGCTCTCCGCCTGTGCCGGCAGCGCTGCGCCGACCGGCGATGCAGAGCGCGGGCGTCAGCTCTTTAACGGCGAGCAGAGCTTCACCTCGGCGAACGCGCCGGTTTGTGCGAATTGCCATTTTGTGCGCGCCGAAGACGGCGTGATGCTCGGTCCCAATCTCGCTGGAGTTGCTTCGGCTGCCGGAACGCGCGTGGTTGGTCAATCGGCCGAGCAATACCTGCGCACCACGCTGCTCGATCCAGATGCCTACCTCGTGGAAGGATTCCAGGAGGGTATTATGTATCGCGGTTACGAAGAAGCTCTCACCCAGCAAGAAGTGAGCGATCTGATCGCCTACCTGCTGACACTACAATAGAGCTGCTGTGGTATAGTTGAAGCCATCCTCGCGGTTGTCTAGGGAGGTTGGCGTGTCGCTTTTTCAATTTCTGATCGATTATGTGATCTTTATGCTGCCGGCGCTTATTTTTTCGACCTATGCGCAGGCAAATGTGTACCGAACGTTTCGCCGCTATTCGACGCAACATAGCAGCTCGGGACTCAACGGCGTCGATGTTGCGCGAGCGATTGTTGAACGTCAACACCTCAACTTCCTCAAATTTCGGAAGATCCCCGGCAAGCTGACCGATCACTATAACCCCATGGATCGGTCGATCAACCTCTCTGAATCGTCGCTGGAAGGCACGTCGCTGGCATCGCTAGCGATTGTAGCGCACGAGTTGGCGCACGCCTGCCAAGACCGCGATGATTGGCACCTGTTCGAGATCCGCCAGCGTGCCGGCCTGCTCGCTATGCTTGGCTCATCGATCGGCTGGTGGCTCTTCTTGATCGGCCTGGTTGTCGTAGCCATCACCGGCGGCTCGCGTGGCCAATCGATCGCCGAGATCGGCGTGTTGTTGCTGTTTGGCGTCGTGATTTTCGCCATTATTACGCTGCCGGTCGAGATCAACGCCAGCCAACGGGCGCTGAAAATGCTCAGCGATTACCAGCTGATCACGCCAGCGGAAGAGCCGGCAGTACGCGCGGTGCTGGGAGCGGCAACGTTGACTTATGTTGCCGGTGTGGTGCAGGCTGTGTCGCAGTTCCTCTTCTATATTTTCTCGCTGCGTATCTTCGCCGGCCCGCCGCGTTAGGGTTGATCGAGCAAGAAAAAAGACCTGTTTTCACCTCTAAGTACTATAGCAAGCCCCAATGAGTTGTACATGAAATGTCTACTGGGTGGCGCTGTAGCTGCTACCTCGCAGACATCCTTGTTCACAAACCCGTTAGGACTGCTATAGCAAGCCTCAATGAGTTGTCCATGAGCTGTGTGCTTGTCGGCGGCGTAGCTGCCACCTTGCAGACATCCTTGTTCACAGACCCGCTAGAGCTGCTATAGCAAGCCTCAATGAGTTGTCTATGAGCTGGGTGTTTACTGGCGGCTATGCCGTTACTAAACACCCGATCTGCTCACAAACTCGTTTGGGTTGCTCTATACGGTGCAGTATTCGCAGCTTAGGGAAGTGAGAACAGGTATGGCATCACGGCACGGAACGTTGCGCGTGATCATTGTCGGTGTGCTGCTTAGCGTAATGGCCCTGACGGCTTTAGTACGACCGTTAACTACCGATGCTGCACTGGTTTTTTCACCGGAAGCGCCCGGTTTCACCCAAGAACTAGTGGTCGGCGGGCTGCCCTATGCGACGACGCTCGACTGGGCTCCGGATGGGCGCATGTTCGTAGGTCTGAAGTCGGGCATCGTGCGGGTGGTTGAGAACGGTAGCTTGCGGGCGACACCGTTCGTCGACATCAGTGCGCTCGTAAACGATAATCACGATCGCGGCATGCTCGATATCGCTGTCCATCCTGATTTCCCCACCACGCCCTATGTGTATCTGCTCTATACCCACGATCCGCCCGGAGCGCCCAATAACGGCAACCACGGTCGCGTCGCGCAACTGATGCGTGTGGCTGCTGACCCGGCGCAGGATTATAATGTTGCGCTTGCAGACAATGTGCCAGATCCATTGGGCAACCCCGATGCGCGGGTTATCTTGTTGGGAACGAATAGCACCTATGCCAATATCGGCAATATAACCAACGGGCGCGATATCACAAAAGCCTCCTGTATGGAAGGGCTCGATCCGAACGGGGCACCGATCGAGGATTGTATCCCGGCGGACGAGAACTCGCATACGATCGGGACAGTAGCGTTTGCGCCCGATGGCTCGCTCTTCATTAGCAATGGCGATGGCTCGAATTATACCGGCGTCGATCCGCGGGCGCTGCGCTCGCAGAACCTCGACAGTCTGGCTGGCAAGATGCTGCGCATCGACCCGCTCAGCGGCCTGGCGCTGGCGGGGAACCCCTTCTTCGACCACCTCGGCGACAACCCCGACGCCCAGTTGTCCGACGATCCGACCAGCAACCGCGCAAAGGTCTGGGCTTATGGCCTACGCAACCCCTTCCGCGTAGCCATTCACCCGCTGAGCGGGGAGCCGTACATCGGCGACGTGGGTTGGAGCAAATGGGAGGAGATCAACCTCGGCAAGGGCGCAAACTTCGGCTGGCCCTGTTACGAAGGCGCGATGGTGCGCAATCAGGGCAACGAGGGTGGCAATACGATCAGCACACGCCAGGCGAGCTACGAGACGGGCTCGACAACCAGTGCGGCCTGCCAACAGCTCTACAACCAGGGTCTGGGTGTTGTGCAGCGGCCGCTGTTCACCTACAGCCATACGAACGATGGCTACGGCAGCGGCGGCGGCGCCTCGGCGAACGCTGGTGCCTTCTATCAGGGCACGGCATATCCATCGTCGTACCGCAACGCCTTGTTCATCCTCGACTACAACCGCAAGTGGATTCGCTACCTGACCTTTGATGATCTTGGCAATGCGACGGTGCGCAACTTCGCCAAAGAGAATGTGAGCGGTGGCCCGGTGCAGGTGCTGACCGGCCCCGATACGAACCTCTATGTGGTGATGTACAACGGCAATGGTAGCGAGGTGCGTCGTATTCGTTACACAGCGGGCGGCAACACCCCGCCGACTGCGGTTGTAAACGCTTCGCCGACGATCGGCGTAGCCCCGTTTGCAGTGCAATTCGACAGTATCGGCAGCTTCGACCCAGATGCCCAGCCGCTGAACTATAGTTGGGACTTTGGCGATGGTACATCATCGACAGAGGCTAACCCCAGCCATAGCTACACCGCATCCGGCGTGTACGATGCGGTCTTGACGCTTACGGAGGCGAGCGAGCCCTTTGCCAGCGGGAGCGCAACGGTGCGCATCACGGTGGGCAACAACCCGCCGCTGGCGACGATCAACAGCCCGCTTGATGGTTCAAGCTACCGCGTTGGCGATACGATTGTCTACTCCGGCAGCGGTAGCGCTGGCGGCATTCCTATCGATCCGAGCCAGCTCTCGTGGGAACTGCGCCTGCATCATAATGAGCACAATCACTACAATAGTATGGGTAGCGGTAGCGGCGGCACTTTCGAGGCCGACGATCACGGCGACAGCACCTATTATGAGATCTGCCTGACGGTAAACGCACCCGGCGATGTTCAAGATACGCGCTGTGTAGCGACATACCCGCAGAAGACGGCGATCACGCTCGCTTCTGTGCCGGTCGGTATGGAGATCATTTACCAGGATGAAGGTTATGAGGTGCTGGCACCGGGGGTGATCAACCCGATCGTCGGCTCAACCCAGACGATCGCAGCGCCCTCTATTCAGCGCAGCCACACCTTTGTCGGCTGGTCTGACGGCCTCGCGAATGCCGAGCGCAGCTTTGTTGTTGGTGAAACGGCCGAGAGCTATACGGCGATCTACGAGAACCGTGCGCCACTGCCACAGTTGAGCACGAGTGGCACGACAAACGGCTATGGCCCACTCACTGTGAACTTCGACGCTGCCGGATCGAGCGACCCCGAGGGCGATACCTTAAGTTACCTCTGGGACTTCGGCGATGGCACGACCGAGACGGTGAGCACGCCACAGCACAGCTTTACCGCCCGGCGAACCTGACGAGGTCGCGCTTGACGGTGAGCGACCAGGCAGGCGGCAGCGCCAGCCAGAGCGTTTTTGTAACCGTTGCTACACCTGAGCCCACCAACACGGCGACGGCGAGCAATACGCCCACCAACACACCTACCAACA
>JAAUTF010000089.1 GCA_012031775.1 Candidatus Altimarinota bacterium
GCGTTGGCCAGCGCGGCAGCACCGGCGGTGATCGGCGGCTCACCAACGCCGCGGGCACCGAAGGGACCGTGGGGCGAGCGGTTCTCTACCATCACGACCTCGATCGACGGCAGTTCGGTAGCGCGTGGCAGCGCGTAGTCCATCAGCGTGCCGGTGATCAGCTCGCCGTTCTCGTCGTAGCGCAACGCCTCATACAGGCCCCAGCCGATGCCCTGAGCCGAACCGCCGTGAATCTGGCCTTCCACCAGCATCGGGTTCATCGCAAACCGACATCTTGGATCGCGACGTAGTTCAGCGGTGTGATGCGCCCGGTGTCTTTGTCGACGGCGACTTTCGCGATATGGGCGACGAAGCCTGGCGCGTTCTCGCCCACGGCAGACCGGCCCTCGCCGACGATCGGCCCCGGCCCGCCCTTCTGACCCTGGGCTTTTTTCGGCCAGTTCACCGATGCTCACCACCCGATCCGGTAGGCCTTTCACGAAGACGTTGCCGTTCTTCATCTCCAAGTCTTCCATACGCGCCTCGAAGACATCGACGGCCATCTCCAGCAGCTGGCGCTTCACCGTGCGTGCCGCATCGGCCACCGCGCCCGAAACGCTGTAGGTGATCTGGCTACCGCCGCTCGGGCCGGCATAGGGGCCACTGCGGGTATCGCCCTGGATAATCTCCACCTGTTCCGGTGGCACATCGAGAATCTCTGCTGCCACGAGCGCAAAAGTTGTGTTCACGCCGCTGATGTCCACCGAGCCGACATGGATGCGGATCGTGCCATCGGTATCGGCGCGGCAGACGGCCGCTGCCGCTGTGATGCCACAGGGCCAACCGCCGATTGCTAGGCCTACACCGTCGCCCGGCTTGCGGTCGCGCCACAACGGATGCTGCTGCGCTGCCTCTAGCACCGGCTTAATGCCGATGCTCGGCCACGGATCGTTGTTGCCCATCGGATCGCCGGTTTCGCTCGCATTCTGCAGGCGCAGCTCTAGCGGGTCGCGGCCCAATTGCTGCGCCAGTTCGTCAATCGCTGTCTCTAGTGCAAAAGTCGCCTGCGGTGCGCCCGGCGCGCGGTACGCTCCCGTCTGCGGCTTGTGCGTCAGCACCTCGTCGCAGCGGATACGCATGTTCGCACAGCGATAATAACCGCCGAGCAGCGTTGTCACAATGCCGCCGAGCGTGAAGGGTAGACGCCATTATCGAGCGCTACCACGGCATCGAGTGCGGTAATTGTGCCGTCGTTCTTTGCACCAAGCTTAATTGTGATCGCGGTGGCTGGCGAGGGGGTAGTGGTGAGAAAATCCTCCGAGCGTGTCAGCACCAGCCGCACGGGGCGCCCGATCTTCAACGCAGTCGCCGCTGCGAGCGGGTCGATGATGCCATATTTTGCGCCAAAGCCACCGCCCACCGTCATCGGCACCACGTTCACCGCGCTCTTCGGCAGGCCAAGCAGCCGTGCCACCTCATCACGCACACCGAATTGGCCCTGCGTGCTGGTGTACACCGTCAGCGTGCGCTTAAATGGCTCGGGGTCGACCGTGGAGGCGTGCGGTTCCAGATAGCCCTGATGCACAATGTTGGTGCGATAGTGACGCTCGATCACCACATCGGCCTCGCGCAACGCACGCTCGACATCGCCGCGGCTCTTGGTGTTGCGCTCGTGAACATTTGACGGTGCGTGTTCCTCTTTGGCCGCGCCGTGGTCGACAGCGGCATGGGCGGCTGTCAGGTCGGCCGCATCGTCACTCGGTGGGCCATCGGGCCAGATCAGTTCGGCACCGGGGGCCTGGGCCGCATCAAGGTCGGCAACTACCGTCAGCGGCGTATACTCAACCATCACCGCAGCCGCACCGTCGGCGGCGGCTTCCTCGCTGATCGCCACCACTACTGCCACCGGCTCACCGCGATAGCGCACTTCATCGCGGGCGAGCAGCGTTGTCTGGCGCGAACTCGCCACCCGATCGCCGCCCGGCAGATCGTGGGCAGTGTAGACCGCGACCACGCCAGCCATCCCGCGCGCCGCTTCGGTATCGATCGAGTCGATGCGCGCATGAGCGTAGACGCTCAGCACAACCCGCGCGTGCAACATGCCGGGCAGTTGCACATCGGCAGTGTAGCGCGCCCGCCCTGTTATTTTGTCCAGACCGTCGATGATCTTCCGTGGCTTGCCCAGGTGCGTATACTCTTCTGGCTGTGACATACAGGCGCTTTCCTTTGTTGCAGAATACAGGATCCAGGAATCAGAATTCAGAATGTGCATTGCAAGCGCTGTTTCGATTGCTCCTACCTCGAGATACCGCTGCCGATACGTGAGATGTGTGATGTGGGTTCCTTCAAGCTTCACATGTCGCGCTTCAGCGCAGAGCGTTCAGTGCAAAGGCAAAGCAACGCTCCGATCCTACTGAATCCTGAATCCTGAATCCTGACTTCTAATATTGTACCACGCGCTCTACCGCCGTCGGGGTAATAAAACGGACGAGCTGTTCCGCTTCTTCCAGAAGCGCTGTGCGCTCGTCTAACGATGGTTCTTTGAAGAGTGTAATCGTCAGCGTGGCGCGACGTTTGTTCTCTTCGACTTTCCAGATGCCAGCTACAAAACCGTCGATCAACACGGTTGCGGCCACGCGCAGCCCCGGCAGAAACACCTTTGTGCGGTGCTCGTCGGCGACGATGCGCGTGCGCTTGCTGTGCGCCAGCAGAATATTGTCGAATTCGGGCAAGAATCGTACCGGCGCAGGTGTCTTTTCGTCGGGCAGATGGATGGTAGAAAGATCGAACAGCTCGCGCCGTTGCTCGTCGTGATACACTACCAGCTCGGCGCGCAATTCGGCAAAGACTTCTTTCAACTTCGCCAGGCCCGACCAGGTCTGCATATCGGCGACGGTCGCCGGCCCAAAAGCCGCCAGGTAGCGTCGTGCCAACTCGTGGAGACGTTCCTGCGAATCGAGTTGTCGCCCGAGCCACGGCTCTGCCAGTGTAAAGGCCGGGTTGCCGGGGTAGCTCCATTCGCCGCCGGTCGGCACCTGGAGCAAACGCAGCTGGGTGCGCACGGTGTAGCGCAGCGCACCGATATCGTGTTCCGGCAGTGCTGCTGCCAGCATTGCGCTTATCTCGGCGAACGTTCGCGGCTGCGCGGCAATAAAGTCGTATGCCAGCTGTAACAACTGCATGCGGTCGAACGCAGCCCCGCCGCGCCGTGTCGCAATGTCCGCCCCTGCTGCGTCCAGTACCGGCTGAATTGTTGTCCTGAATTTGACATAATCATGAGTACTGATCAAATGCAGCGTCGCGCGCATCAGCGTCGCGCGCACCACCTGGCGTTCGGCGAGCAGCTCTGCCAGCTCGGCGCGCTGAAAGTTCGCCAGGCGCGACCAAAGGCCAACGAAGGGCGGCATAGCGAGCTGAGCCTGCATCCCTATCAGATGCTCGATCGCCTCGATCGCGGGCAGATCGGCACGTGTTAACAAGAGCTGCCGTGCTAGCGTGGCCCGGTTGAGCGCGCGGAGGGAAAGAGTCACCATATAGTTTCTCTGCTCGTTCCTGGCGAAGCCCACGGGTCTTAACGTTCCACGCGGCAGCTGCATTTCGGGGGGAAGCCGCATTCATAGCGCATAGCGCAGTCTCGCGCAGATCCAAAGACACGACGTTACCGCGTATCGATCGGAGCCGTTTCCCCTCCCCACGGTGTGTAGTCAAGCGCCTGGTGGCGAAAATACGTGCTGTACAGCTCGGCATAGTGGTCGCCCTGGGCGATGAGTTCGTCGTGGCTGCCTTGCTCGACGATCTGGCCCTGGCGCATCACAATGATGCGATCGGCGGCAACAACCGTGGAGAGCCGGTGTGCGATCACAATACTCGTGCGCCCGTGCAATGCTACATTAAGACCGGCCTGCACCTGCGCCTCGGTGAAGGGGTCGATGCTCGCCGTTGCCTCGTCGAGCAGCAGAATAGCCGGATTCTGCAACATCACGCGCGCCAACGCCACGAGCTGGCGCTGGCCAAGCGAGAGCCGCGCCCCACGTTCGCCCACGTCGCTTTCCAGGCCCTCGGGCAGATCGTCGATCCAGCTGCCATCACCCAGATTGCGCGCTGCAGCCAGCACTTCGTCATCGCTCGCCTCGGGCCGCCCGTAGCGGATATTCTCGGCGACAGTCTCGGAGAAGAGCAGCGGCTGCTGTGGCACATAACCGATCTGGCGGCGATACACTCCTAGATCGAGGCTACGAATATCATGACCGTCGACCGATAACTGCCCGCCCTGAAATTCGTAGAAGCGCAGCAGTAGCTTGATCAAGCTCGACTTGCCCGCACCCGTGTGCCCCACCACCGCTAGCGCCTGCCCTGCCGAGATATGTAGCGAGAAGTCGCGCAATACGATCGGCGCGGAGGAACGCTCGCTGCGTCCGTAACTGAATGTCAATCCTTCAAAACGAATGTCACCATTCAGCCGCCCCACTGCCACATTAGCGGCCTGGGTAATCACCGGCTCGGCATCGATCAAGGCGAAGACGCGCTCGCTAGCGGCAAGCCCCTGCTGAAATTGGCTCCAGAACGAGGCGATCGCGGTGATCGGATAGAAAAACAAGCCCAGGCTCTGCACAAACAGATACCACTCGCCCAGAGTAACATTCTGGTAAAAGACCAGCAGACCGCCGGCGTAGACCACCCCTGTTGTCGCCAGGCCCGCCAGCGTATTTAATAGCGGGAAAATGCTACCGAAGACGGCCACACGTTGCAGCTGGATGCGGTAAGCTAGCGCGTTCGTGCTCTGAAAATCTTCGTAGAGTGCGGCCTCGCGGCGAAAGTTCTTCGCCACCGCAATCCCGCTTACCGTTTCCTGCACCACCGCGTTGACTTCGGCTGTGGCGCGCTGACTCTGGCGCATAACACGCCGTGCCAGGTAGCGAAAGCCGAGTGCCACGCCCACGACGAGCGGCCCGACCGCGACCGTGATCAAGGCTAGCTGCCAGTTGATCGCGAACATCAGCGCGCTCACCACCAGCACTAGCGCGATCTGGCTGAAGAGCTCGATGCTCAACGTCACCACAGTCGCGAAATCCTGCGTGTCCGAAGTCACCCGGCTTACAATGCGCCCCGTCGCATGCTCATCGAAGAAGCTGCGGTCACGACGCAGCACAGCGCGAAAAGCATCCTCGCGCAGCGCTAGCACTACATCACCCACAGCACGGGCGGCATACTTCTGGCGCACAAAGTTGAAGATCCAGATCAAGATGCCGAGCAGCGTAACCAGCGCAGCCAGCCCAAGCATCTGCTGCATAGTCGGTTCGCTTACAATCGAATCGATGCCGCGCGCGATCAGTAGCGGTGTGGCGGTTGCCGCCAGTGAGCCGAGCGTCACCATCGCGACCACCAGCAGCACCGTGCCAAGATGCGGGCGAAAGTATACGCTGATGCGTCGGATCAGCTCGCCATCGCCATAGCTGCGGTCGTAATCTTCGGCGTCAAGGCCGCCCATTAGGAAACCCATATGTGATTCACTCTATTCTGAAGATATACAGCGGCGCTGGTTTGTTGCCTGGCAACAAACCAGCGCCAGCTATCTCACAAAAATACGCCGATATGCTGCGCTTTGCGCCAACAATTCCTCGTGCGTGCCCTGGGCGATCAGTTCGCCGTTTTTGAGCACGATCACGCGGTCGGCGCTGCGGATCTGGCTCAGGCGATGTGTGATCAGGAGCGTGGTGCGGCCCTCCAGCACCCGGTGCATCGCACGCTGGATCTGGTCTTCAGTGGCGCTGTCGATCGCGCTGGTGCTGTCGTCGAGAATAAGAATACGCGGGTCGCTCAAAAAGGCGCGCGCGATCGCGATGCGCTGGCGTTGACCGCCCGAGAGTGTCACACCGCGCTCACCAATCACGGTGCTGTAGCCCTGTGGCATCGCAACGATGAAGTCGTGCGCCTGCGCCAACTGCGCCGCCGCCTCGATTTGGGCTTGTGATGCATTGCTACGCGCGCCAAACGCGATATTGTCGGCGATGCTGCGCGAAAAGAGGAAAATATCCTGCTCGATCGTCGCGATCTGGGCGCGCAGGCTATCGAGGTTCCAGTCACGCACATCCACCCCATCGATCAACACGCGCCCCGTTGCGGCCAGCGCTGTCCGATTCACCAACCGCGTCAGCGTCGTCTTGCCCGCGCCGGTCTGGCCGACGATCGCTATAGTCTCGCCGGGGCTGGCGCTAAAACTGATGTTTCGCAGCGTCGTTGCGCTGCTGCCATAGCCGAAACTCACGTTCTCGAACACGAGCGCACCGGCGATCGGCTGGCTGATGACGTGCGTATCCGGCGTGCTCTCGGGTTCGTCCTCGATCACGCTGATGATGCGATCAGCGCTGGCGATGCCGAGTTGCACCTGAGCAAACGTCATCAGCGAGAAATAGGTCGGCGTACGTAGCGTCTCGATCAAGGTCATGTACGTGATGACTTCGCCAAGTGAGAGAATGCCACGGCTAAAGAGCAGCAGTGCGTGGCCGAATGCAAGGCCAGTGGCGATGCCGAAGAGCAGTAACGGGATATAACGCGCCGAAATCTCCCCCTCGCGCACGAAGAGATTGCGGAAACTGCGCGCGTTGCGCGCGAAGATCTGCTCTTCGCCACGCTCCTGCGCCAGACCTTGCACCACTTCAATACCGCCCACGGCCTCGTTCAGGCGGGCGTTGAGGGTACCGAAGGCCTCGCGCTGCCCTTCAGCCACCGGGCGCAGTTCGGCGCTGTAGGCGCGCACAGCAACGGCGAAACTGGCTAGAAACAGCACTGGCACCAGCAAAAGCTCGGCCTGCAACAGCGTAATCGTGATCAGCGGTACGATAAGAATCAGCGCGCTCTCGATGATCAGGCCCGCGTTCGGCGCGATCATCAGGCCGATCTGCGTTACGTCGTTTGTGGCGCGCGCCATTAAATCACCAACCCGCTGCCGCCCATGAAAAAGCGCTACTTTTGCCCAGCAGGCTTAAATACAGTTCGTCGCGTACATCGCGTTCCACGCGCTGCCCAAGGATGCGCAGTGCCTGACTGTTGATAATGTCGCTACCGCCATAAAGCAGGTATGCTCCTGCCACCCAGAGCGCCGCCGCGCCGATCGCCTGTGGCCACCCCCCCCGCGACTGTATCAAAGGTGCGCCCGATCGCCAGCGCCGCAAAGCTCTGTGCCACTGCCATCGCCGTTGTCGTCACCAGAAATACGATCGGCAACCAGGGGTAGCGCCAGACATGGGCTACCACCCAGCGCCATGCCGACCGCCGATCGTAGCGGTGCGCCGCCGAAACACTGAATTCTGTTGTTGCCATAGAATCTATTGTACTGCGTATTCCCAGATCGATGATCGGTCGTGCGACGCAGGCGATCAGGCTCTGACGAGCGCATTGGGCAAGGATGGACAGACGTACAGACTAAATAAACGCTTGCGTCGCTACGCCCGCACCCTCTTATACCATCGCCAAGCGCAGCGTGTAGCAAAAGCCATTGCAACACACTTCTTGAGTAGCTTGCCTGCGGCATCATTGAGGTGAATTGGTATTACACACCACCCTAACTCCTGAATCCTTGACATTTATATAGACCAGTCGTTATAATTGGAGAAAGGAGTAACCATATGCAAACGAACGACATGTTGATCTACGGCTTCGATCCGCTGTGTGGCTGGTGTTTCGCATTTCGTCCGACGATGCACGCTCTGCATACGGCTTTTCCCGATCTCCGATCGAACTACAGATGGGCGGCCTGGTGCTTGGCGAGCGGGTACGACCGATCATTTATGACCGCGAATACCTCGTGCGCGGCCTCGCCGAGGTCGAGCGGGTAGCTGGTGTTCGCGCTGGCGCGCCTTTCTTCGAGGGGCTGCTCGCCGAAGGCAGCTATGTCAGCGACTCGGAACCACCCTGCCGCGCCGTCGTGGTGATGCAGGAATTAGCACCCGAGCGCGCTTTTGCCTTCGCCCACGCGCTGCCCGCCGCTTATTACGAAGAGGGACGCCCGCTTGACGATCCCGCCCTTATCGGCGAGATCGCCGCCACCCATGGCGTCGACGCCGAGCGTTTTGTCGCGCACTGGCAGAGCGACGAAGCGCGTGCGGCAACGCAGCGCGCCTTTATGGCCGCCCGTGCTGCTGGTATCGTCAGCTACCCAACGCTGCGCTACCGCCGCGCCGAGCGCACCATTACCCTGGTAAAAGGTTTTATGGCTCCGGAAGAAGCGGTGCAGGTGGTGAGGGGGCTGCGGGCTAATTGACGGCTCTGTAGACAAGCTTTCAAAAAAGCCGTTGCTGCTGGTCAATGGTAGCGGCGCAGCCGCTACCATTGACCAGCAGCAACCCTTGCATGAACCTGGCGTGCGCCAGCACGGTCACCTAACTGGCGCACCATGTCTTAGCATCAAAGAACCAAGAACCGTAGTACCTTCCTACTTATCGGTTCTCAGTTCTACAAATTCCTATTCGCCCATCCCACAAACTCGCTCAAACTAAAGACCGCCAACAAACGCTCGCCATCGACTTGGCGGCGCAGCCATTTGAGCGAACCGGGGCGGTGGCCGCCGCCGTCGACAACGAGCACACAGGGCATCGGGTAGACGCTGCGAACGTTCTCGACGAGGTAGGGGAATTTTTCATCGACGCTGCCGCCGCTCTGTTGCCATTTGCTTTCGATGATCAGGCCGCTGCCAAATCGCGCGCTGCCGAACACCGCGAAATCGGCGAAGAGCGGCGATTCATAGATGCTGTCGCCAAGCGGGTACTGCCGCACAACATAACGCTCGATGACCGGGCGTGTTTCAGCAAAAAGCGATGGCTGGCTTGCCTCGGCTAGCTCGCGGCGCGGCGGCAGCTGCACTAGCGTATAACCACGGCCCTGCAATGCGCCGAGGATGGTCGATTCTGCGACGTTGCCGGTGCGCTCTGCGCGCAAATGTGGTGTGCCAGATTCATGGCTTCGTTAGCTGATAGGTTACAGGTTACAGGTTAACACATCCGACGTTTGCACGCGGCTACGAGTGATAATCATAAATGGTATACTGTGTTCGCTAGGGCGTACGAGTACAGCGTACTAGAAATGTTGATGTTTAGGAACGAGTATGCCCTCTCAGCACCTTTCAGACTTCTCAGAAGCTGCCCGCAACATTGTACTCTGCGACGCACTATGACGACACCGAAACGTCTGAATCGTAAATGTTGACTCCTGACTTCTATTGTAGCACGGCCCGTGCAATGAGGCGCAGAAACCGTATGACGACAATCTCGTGTATGACCGCCAACTATGTTGCTCGCCAGCTGAACTATCGTATGACGAGTGGCTGGGGTCAGGGCGATGCCGCGACTCAGGCGTTCTTTCGCCCGCTCGATACCTTCGCCGAGCGCTTTGAAGATCTGCTCGCCGAGATCGCCGATCTCGGTTTTGAAGCGATCGACCTCTGGCTCGCCCATCTGCACCCGACCTGGGCTACGCCAGATCATATCGCGACCGCCGAGGCCTTGCTCGGCAAGTTCGGCCTGCGCGTGAACAGTCTGGCCGGTAGCTTCGGCAGCACGCACGACGAATTCGCTGCATCCTGTCGCCTTGCTGTCGCGCTCGGTGCGCCTATACTCGGCGGTAGCACACCATTGCTTGCCAGTAACCGTGCCGACGTAGTTGCGCTGCTTGAAGCGCACGACCTTGTGCTTGGCTACGAAAATCACCCCGAAAAGAACCCTGCCGAGGTGCTAGCGAAGATCGGCGGTGGCGTACCGGGGCGCATCGGCGTCGCTATCGACACCGGTTGGTTCGGCACACAGGGCTACAACGCCGCCACCGCGATTGTAGAGTTGTCGGCTACCCTGGTCTATGTTCACCTTAAAGATGTGTTGGCCGCTGGCGCGCACGAAACGTGTCGCTATGGCCATGGCATTGTGCCGATCGCAGCATGCGTGCATGCCTTGCAACAGATCGGCTATCAGGGCGGCATCAGCGTCGAGCACGAGCCGGAACATAGCAATCCCAACGACGATGTGCGTGCCAGCCTGGCGCTGTTGCAGGGCCTGCTCGCGTAAGGTTGTATAGGTTGCAGGCTGTAGCGCCACACGCTGCTCTGGAGTGGTAACGGCAGCTCTTGACGGCAGTGCTAAACTAATACGACATCCCATCACACCCTGAAGCGCTGCGGCCCCGGCTGCGGCGCTTGCCGTCAAAGGCTTGTCTATGTCCCTCGATGTCACGCCCGATGACCAACTCTCTTCCACTGAACGTGTTCCGGTGGTGCCCGGCGTTAGTTCGATCGAGCAGTACTTTCGCGCTGTAGTGCAGAACGCCACTGATCTAGTGACGATCAACGATCGATATGGCATTGTGCGCTACATGAGCCCCTCGGTAACACGCATTCTCGGCTATAGCCTGAGGAGCTGATCGGGCATAACAGCTTCGAACTGCTACACCCGGCTGATCTTCAACGCATAGTCGAACACTACAGCGAACGCGCTGAGAGCTCCGCAGCGCCCGAGCCGATTGTTATGCGCCTGCGTCACCGTAACGGCGAGTGGCGGCATCTGGAGGCGAGCAGCACCGATATGCTCGAACATCCGGTGATCGCCGGTATTGTGGTGAATGCGCGCGATGTTACAGAGCGCATCGAGCAAGATCGTCGTCTACGCTTTCAGGCCGATCTGCTCGCGCAGATCAACGATACGGTGGTCGTGCTCGATGCTGAATATCGCGTGCGCTACTGGAACGATGGTGCTGTGCGGCTGTTCGGCGTGAATGTCGATGATGCGCTGGGCCGCTACCTCGGCGAGATCTATACCTACCGCATCCTGCCGCCAGAAGACGACGCCACTGTAACCGATGCTATAAGCAGCCAGGGTTTCTGGCGCGGCGAAGCTGAGATCACCATCGCCGATGGACGGATGATCGTTGGCGAGTTGTCGGTGCGCGCAATGCGCGACGAAGAGGGCATATTTAGCGGGTACCTCGGCGTGATCCGCGACAATACGGCGCGGCGGCGGGCTGAAGATCGACTACGCCTGATGGAGGCTGTGGTTGTCCATGCCACGGACGCCGTGGTGGTGACCGATGCCGGGCAGCTCGATGTGCCTGGCCCGCGCATTTGTTATGTGAACGCGGCGTTTTGCAGGCTCACCGGCTATAGCGCCGATGAAATTATCGGGCGCTCGCCGCGGATATTGCAAGGCGCGGATACGAGTGTGGAAGCACGTGCCACAATCCGCCAGGCGCTCAACGAGCACCAGCCAGTACAGGTCGAGCTCGTCAATTACTCGCGCGAGGGCCGACCCTACTGGATCGAGTTGAGCATCGCGCCCGTGCCCGACGCGCAGGGCGCTGTGTGCTACTTTATCGCTATCGAGCGCGATATTTCAGCCCGCAAAGCGGCAGAGCGGCTCGAGCGCGATCGTAGCTCTATCCTTGAATTGATCTCGGCTGACCGCCCGCTGCCGAGATTTTGATCGTCTCGGAGCTATGGTGGCCGGGCAGACTTTTGGCGGCAGCTGTGTTGTACACCTGCGCGGTATCCCGCAGACCTCGGTCCGTGCGCCGCTGTATACGGCACTGCGCGCTTTGCGTGCGAGTGTTGGTTACGATGAAGCGCCAATCTGGTGCGAGCACGTTGCAGACGATCCGCGCTGCGCGCCGTGGCGGCACCTTCTTGCGACATATAACGTCGTTGCCTGTGCGGTGCTGCCGATCGTGCCGGGCGGCGATGCACAGCGCGCCGACCTGTTCTGGTGGTCGACTGAGCCGACGCATATCGATACCCATCTGCACCATGTCTTCGATACGGCGGTGCGCAAGGCGGCGCTGGCGTTAGAGCGTCGACGTTTCGGCGATCTGCTGCGCTACCAGGCCTATCACGATCAGCTCACCGGCCTGCCGAATCGCTACGATTTCTACCTGACGCTCGGGCGACTGCTCGAAGCGTCGCATGTGACCCAGGGAAGGGTCGCGCTGATCTTTATCGACCTGGACAATTTTAAGCATTTTAATGACACGCTCGGCCATCCAAGCGGCGATGAGCTTTTGAAATTGAGCGCGCAGCGGCTGATCGCCTGTGTCGAAGAGGCCTATCTTGCGCGCTGGGGCGGCGATGAATTCTTGTGTGTATGGCCACAAGCACCCTCGCAAGAGCACGTCGTGCAGCAAGCGCAGCTGATCGTAGCGGCGCTTGCCGCACCGCTGTATCTCGATGGCCGCGAGATCGCGCTACAAGCTAGCATCGGCGTCAGCTTTTACCCCGAGCACGGTGAAGACCCTTTCACCCTGCTGAAACACGCCGACACCGCGCTCTACCAGGCCAAGGCGCACGGGCGCAACCGCGTGAGCTGCTTCTCGCCCGCTATGCTCGAACATGCCCAGCGGTTTGTCGCGCTCGAACCGGCACTACGGCGGGCGATCAGCAATGGCGAGTTAATCACCTACTATCAGCCGCAGGTCGATCTGGCCCAGGGCCGCGTTGTTGGCGTTGAAGCCTTGGTGCGCTGGCAACATCCTGAGCAAGGCTTGCTTTTGCCGGGGGCCTTTCTTTCGATTGCCGAGGCCAGCGGCTTGCTCGACAGTATTGGCATACAAACGCTCCACAGCGCGTGCCGCGATGCTACACACTGGCTGACGAGTAAGCGCAGGCCGCTGCGTATCTGATTGCTGCTGCCATCCTTGCCGATGTAAAAATCACCTGTCAGGGTCATTGTACCGGTAGTATTGGTTCTTTCATAAGCATCTTCGTTGCTTGCTGCCGTCTTGACTTGTCCGGTCTTTGCCGTGCTGCCACTGGCGCCGGCATACCGTACTTCAAGTATGGTCTTGCCTTCCTGGAAGCGGCGTACCCCGGTGCCATTCTTCTGGGTCAACAGAAAAACCAGATCGCTGCTGCCCTGTACCCAATCGGTTTTGTTGACTATTGCC
>JAAUTF010000090.1 GCA_012031775.1 Candidatus Altimarinota bacterium
CGTGGAAGACGAACTTCATGGTGGGGGGGACTTTGAGCCAGGTCTTGCCGGTGCCCAGGACGAAGGCGGCGTCGGTGTTGCCCACGCCGGTGGCGAACTGGCCAAAGGCACCTGCGGTGCAGGTGTGCGAGTCAGTGCCCAGTAGGATTTCGCCGGGGCGGGTGTGGCCTTCTTCGGGGAGTGCTTTGTGGCAGACGCCTTTGTAGCTGGTCTTGGTCGGGTCGCGGTAGGGGTTGGGCATGCCGGAGGCTTCGTTGGTGTCGAGGAAGTCCGGGTCGTAGTAGTATTTGATGTTCTGTTCTTTGACGAAGTCTCGCAAGATTTGGATATTGCGGTGGCACTTGCCGTCGGCGGTGAAGATGTAGTGGTCGGGGATGATAAACAGCTCGGCGGGCGTGCCCAGGCGCGCGCTGGATCGGCCAGCAGCGCGGTCGAGACGTGGCCGTGCGGGCAGAACAGCGGCAGTGCCGTAACCTGACGGTACAGGTCGCGCGCCATCGTCCGGCGGCCTGGCTCCGTGCCGAAGCAGCGGTCAGGCGAGAGCGTCCAGGGTGTAGTTGGCATAAAATGTATCTCTCCTCATCATTGTTCGGCGCGCACGTACGCCGCTTTGCGGCGGCCACCAGGAAGGGGGTCGCCGAGGGCACTTTTGCCCTGGCGCCAGCGATATGCACGATGCATACCGTATAATAGCGCTATGTCGACTTGGTGCTCACAAGCAAATTGTTTCCTTCGCGAGCACCTAGCGCGGATGACGCAGCAGAAACTGCAGCAGGTTCAACTCCGTAGTCGTCAGCGTGATCCGCCGGTTCGCCCACTACGCCTCATGCAGGCGGGTATTCTCCCCACATTGCCCGATCAGACGCAGCTCTTCCACAAACAGTACTCGCACGATACGCGCCTCAGTACGTTCGGCCATTCGCGTTGCCCGTCGCCGCTGCTACCGTTACAACGGTAGGTTGTGGTGAGTGTGCGCGAGCCTGATGCTACATCACCGGGTGCAACAGGCATGTCGCCCCAAGGTTGGTAAGGAGAATATATGTATGGTAGAGGCGGTTTGTCGGTTATGCTCGTACTGATCAGTTTTTTATCACGACTCCGTCGGTCGTCACCGCTGACAATCAGCCGATCGTGGCTGAAGGCAGCGCTCTGCTCTACCCACGAGGAGCGCGTGGTGCCCGCGCGAACATCGAGTGGCGCACATCGGCTTATGGTGCCGCGCTTACGCGACGCACGATTATCTGGACTTATGCTGAGCGCGGCGAGCATTTGCTGCTCGGTTCCTCGGCGGTCGGTGTGGATGCGGGCGATGTGCGTGTCTACGATCCCGGCACTGTCGTGGGGGAGATCGGGCAAGAGGCGTTTCCGCCGATTGAGCACGGCGTGAACGGCTTTAGCTGCCGCCAACAACGCGCAGCGTTCCGCGACGATCGTGGGCGTATTCACGCGCGCGCGCAAGAACTAGCTGGCCCCGACACCACACCGCCGCGTGTTGCCGAAGCATTTGCGCCATGCATTTATACCGCTTTGCAGTCGGGGCTCTATGCGGTAGTTTTTGTGGGACCTTCTGGCTTTGAGACCGACAACGACCAGCCGCCGACCGGTACAATCGCCGATACTGCGGCCAATTTCGACGAGCGGCAGGGCGGTACGACCGCAGCCTGGGCGGTGGCCGTGCGCAAAGATCTAGCGCGGACACAGACAGAAATCGGACGATCGTTCGCCTGGTACGTCGCATTCTACACCGGTGGAACACAACGGCCCGTCTTTACAACCCTGTATCCGGTGACACCAGACGGCTTTCGTTACCGGATCGATCTCAATGGCATTGATCCACACGGGTGGGTACAATATGCCAACGGCGTCGGCTTTCTCGACGCCGACGGCAGCCCGCTCTATCGCAACGTGCTTGCTGCGCCCGATGCCGCTGATCCCGCGACCTTAACCACGTTGCAGGGCGGCGTGTCGCTCGCACCGCCCTCAGCGCCGCTCTTTTTTGCACCACCAGCACCCGAAACCTTACACGCCCTCGGCCTGCCAACGGCACCTGTATTGCCGGAGGTGCGAGCACTATCCTTTGAGAGCGATCTACCCAGGAACACCGCATCGCTCGGAAGCGGGGGGACTTTTGTGATGGAGGCGATAGCAGGGGGCACGTATGAGCTCGTGATCTCGCGTGACGGCGTTGATTTTTCGCCCGATGCACCCGGCAACCGTACGCTACGCGGTGTGCGCGTGCCAGGCACGCAACGCATCGCCTGGGATGGCCTTGATAATCGTGAGCACCCCTTGCCGGCCGGTGTGTACCAGGTTCGCATCCAAACAAAAGGCGGTGAAACACATTTTCCGCTCCTTGATGTGGAAAACGCTCTGACAGGCGGGCCGATCTATACGCTGCTTAATCCGCACGGGGGAGACTGCGGGCCGAGCGGCTGCTCGCAGGCGTTCTTCGACGATCGCGGCTATGTCACCGCCAACGGAACCGAAGTCGGTAGCGAGAACGGCCCCTTGTGTCCATCGTTTGCTGGCATCGTGCCGCAGCCACTGATGAGCAGCCGCGATGGGTTCGACTCAGCAGGGTCGCTGCGCGCATTTGGTGTGACTGAAGGCGGCAACGCGAACCGCGTTTGCGATCCCGCTGGTACACTGGGCGATACGAAGGGCCTCGACCTGTGGGCGTACACACCTAGCGTACCGATCACCACGACCATACAGGTCGTGGACACCACGGCAGTAGCCCTTGTGCATTTTCGGGTCGAGGTGAGCATTGATGCAACCAGTGCTACCTGGGAGACCGGGACAGAACACCATACAGCCGGTTTCCGCGTTCTCGCGGGGGCCACAGATGATCTGGCGCCGCGCACAGGCGACGCCGCTTATTCCAGCTCGTGGCATTGGTGGTATGGGCGCGACTTACACCTGGGCAAGTCCGACGTTTACAACCGCATCGTTCTTCTGGCTCGTTGAAGTTGAGCTGAGCGGGGCCGAAACCGTGCATGGGCCGTTCCAGCCCGTCTATTCGAAGTTTGCCCTTAATCTACCGCTGATACGGCGTTGACGACGTGTGCTAGCGCTCTTAAACGATTTGTGAAAAAGCTTGTAGTGTTGCTGGTGGCTATGCTGCCAGCAACACTACTGCTCTTGACACAGGCTATTCAGGAGTGCTAATGTCGTGGAGGGCTGATGTTTTTGTGGCGGTGTGACAGTGTTGCTGCCGTACCACCGCGAAGAACCTTTTGCCCAGCGCCAAGCGCTATACACACCGTCAAAACGCTTCAAGCTTATAGCCGACGCCACGCTCCGCGCTGATCACTGGTATGGTGGTCGGCAGGCTCGCCAGCTTGTAGCGCAGTCGGCTGATGTGAATATCGACGGTGCGGGTGTTGCCGAGGAACGAGTAGCCCCACACATGCTCGAACAACGCGCTGCGCGACAGCGTTTCGCCAGCCTTGCCCGCCAGGGTTGTGAGCAACTCATATTCCTTGCGCGTCAGCGCCACTACATTCCCCTTACACGAGGCATGCAACGTTGCGCCATCGACGAGCAAGATCGCCAATAACAAGTGGTTTCTGGCTATCGTGGTCACAGCCCCGGATGGAATCACGGCTCGCGATACCACGTGCCACGCCTGCAACAGCAGTCCCCATCTTGCGGCGTAGCTGCACCTGCATCCGGCACACCAGCTCTTCAAGGCCAAACACCGCCGACCAGCAATCGTCCACACCGGCGCGAAAGGCAGCCAGGCGCTGTTGGACATCCGGAGTGCCGAACACCACAAGCGTGGGCGTAGCAGCCACTGCCGGAACTTGGTTGTCAAGGCCACTGCGTACGCGCTGGCACAGTTCCACACAGGCCTGTGGGTCAGCGGCGGCCACCAGCAACAACAGATCAGGCTGATGAATTTCGAGCATGGTAGGCGCTTTGGCGCAGCTGCTTGCCACCAACAGCCGCCACGCCTCACCCTCAATACCGACCTTGATCGGTGCGGCAAGCGCAGCATCGTCCTCGACGAGCAAAACGAGCGGTGTCTCGTTGTTATGTATATGCATGCGATGCTCCTATGATACTATCGACTCTGCGACCGCGACAAGAGCTCCATGCCACGCGCCCGTTTGCTGCGTGGCTCGGCAAAAATTGGGAACATCGTTGTGACAAGCATAAAGAGCTGCGCAAGATCAGAGCGTGTGCCCTTGTCGACAAGCTCGATTTCCAATTCGCGCAAGCGGCAGCGTTCGCCATTTGCGACGATCAGGCCCAGATCTAAACTGGCATGCGCAATGCGTCGCTCGCGACTGTAGACGTGCAATGTCCAGCGCCACATCGACACCTTAAACAAGGGGCGTAGCAAGCGCTCGCCAACCAGGGTGCAAGCGAGATCGCGGGCAATGCTGGCGGGCCACTCCTGCGGTTGAACAACATCGCCGATACCAATTTCCCATTCGTCGCGCTCGTGAATACCACCGTAGCTCCGCAAGCCACGCTTTACGGTCGCCGTGCGCTCCTTGCCACTGGTACGAATGCGCACGTTGTAGCCATAGGCAGTCAGCAGATTATCGTCGGTGTCATAGTAGATAGTGTGCAGACGTTCATAGTGCGTCGGAGCTATAAAGGTGTATTCGCCCAAGGCCCGCAACGCAAGCAACTGCCGAAAGATCTGCTTGTCTTGCACGCAAAATTTTGCCTCGATCTCCATCCCTTGCTCGCTTTGCTCATCGATCGTTTATGGCATGTTCGGGTGTGGGTGCAGCGTAGCCACACTTGCACCAGAACATAGCGTCCCTGTTGAAACCATAGCAGGGCAGCACAGACAGGAACAGAGCCGAAAGTACTGAGAGGTCGATATGCGCTTCTTGCCCTGCATCCCTAGCCCTTGCTCCCACCAGGCGAACGAGGGCGCAATCGCGTCCAGATGCCGTGCGAAACGCCTCTCCTATTCTGGGAGAGCGTTTGGGGTGCGGGTACATCGGCCCTGTTGACCAAAAGCCCTCCAGCTGAGCGGAGGGCGATGCTCGACGGTTGGGCTAGTGCATGGTTTCGTCTTGCTGGAGCATAGCGACGACCGTCATAGTGAGATCGAGCGTGGGTGCAGCGGGAGAAAGGGGCGGGGTAGCGCCAGCTTCAAGCTGCGGCACAAGTTCGGCGTACAGCGCGCGCGCGCGTGTGTGTGTCTCTTGTACCGCCGTGTGTTGGCGTAAGACCAACTCAAGCAGCATGCCAGCCTGCTGGGGTTGCGTCGGCGCGAGCACGCCTGCCAACCCGGTGAGTGCGTCGAGCACCTGAGGTAGGGCGCGGATCGACCAGGCAATGCTGAGCGCCTGCTGAAAGGCGTAGCGCGCCGCGCGCGTGTCTGGGCGCTTAAGCTCGTTGTAGCCAAGCTTTGCTAGCGCCGTCGCCGCGCCAGCGCGATTGCCGATCTCGCTGAACAGGGCGCTGCTGCGCTGGTAGCAGCGTTGCGCCTCGTCGTAATTGGCCTGTGCCGAGGCGACATCGCCAAGATAGTTCAAGCAGAGCCCGATGCCGCGTGCATCGGCGAGGGCTTCGCGGATCGCCAGACCCTCTTGAAACCAGCGCCGCGCATCGGCATAGCCCCCCTGCGCATAGGCGATGCGTCCGAGCGTGATCAAGGTGAAAACGGTGCCCCAGTAATTGCCGAGCTCGCGTTCGAGCGCCAGGCTGGTTTGCGAATAGTGGTGTGCGTCGGCGTAGCGCCCGACCAGATAGGCGATCTGGCCTAACACCGTCTGGGCGATCACTCGCCCATGTTGGTCGCCGCAATGCTGGCTGACCGCCAGGGCTTCCTGCGCCCAGGCTTCAGCGCGCTGATAATCGCCGCGATGGTAAGCAACCGCCGCCAGGTAATTCAAGGGAAAGGGCAGTTCAGCGGGCAGGTCGAAGAGGCGGAGCATCGCCAGACTTTGTTCGAGCAGGCCCTGGGCCTCTTGCTGCTGCCCGGTCTGGAACAAGGCCCAGCCCTGGCGGGCCAGCAGTTTAGCCCAAAGAATATGGCGCGCCTGCCCACCAAATTGCGAGAACAGCAAGGCAAAGCGCTGCGCCGCTGCGCCGAACGTCTCGGCGCTTTCGTGAAACCAGCTGCGCATCTCAAAAAAAAGAACAGGCCGTCGAGCGCTGCGTCAACGAGCGCTGTATCGCCCTTGGCCACCGCCCAAGCCCAGGCGCTGCGTAGATTGTCGATGCGCAGCGAAAGCGCCGCGACAACTTCAGGCTGCTGGCGACTGCGCAACTCGCTTTTGCGGGCCTGCAACCAGGCCAGATAGAAAGAGCAATGCCGGTCGTGGAGCGCAGCGGGCGTATCATAACTGCGCAGTGTGTCGGCAACCTGTTCGGCGGCGTACTGGCGTACAATCTCGAGCATTTCGTATTCGGTGCCGGTGGCACGCCCCGGCAATACTCGGCGCAGCAAGGAGCGATCGACCAGAACCGTCAGCAGTGGCAGCGTTGCGCCCGTTATCTGCAGCGCAGCCGCGCTGTTAAAGCTGCCACGAAACACCGAGAGCTGACACAAGACGCGCTGTTCCTCAAGGTTTAGCAGTCGCCAGGAGTGATCAAAGACGGCGCGCAGGCTTTGGTGGCGTGTCGGCAGTGCGTGGTGCGAGGCCTGCAAATATTCGATATTTGCCGCGATGCCCTCGGCGATGGCCTGAAACGAGGCCACACGGGCCATACTGGTGGCGATCTCGATACCGAGGGGCAGCCCATTGAGCAAGGCACAGACGCGCCCGATCGCCGCACGCTCGCTTGCATCGAGCGCCAATTCCGGGCGCATCGAGCGCGCATGGTGCAGAAACATACGAATCGCATCGTACGAATCCCAATCCTCCTGGCGGGCATCGCCCTCTGGGTAGGCTAAGCCGTTTAGTTCGAGCACATGCTCGGTGTCAAGATACAGACGGCTACGCGATGTAGCAAGCAAAGAGACGCCACTTGCCTGCCCGAGCAGGCGCGCGCAGTAGTCGGCAGCGCTGGCGAGGTGTTCGAGTGCGTCGAGCACCAGCAAAAGCTGCTTTTCGCGCACATAGTTCAGGAGCTGCGTATCGAAAGACTCCTGAGTCGAGAAACGCAGCCCCAACGCATCGGCGATGGCCGTCGTCAAACGCTGGTCGCTACCTGTGTCGCGCCGTTGGCCGTTGGCCGTATCACGCGTCGGCTCGATGTTCGCCAGCGATACAAAGAAGATGCCGTGGCGAAAGCGACGGTGTTCGCTCGCAGGCTCGGCGTGCAGCGCGTGCGCCACCTGGAGAGCCAGGCTTGTCTTGCCAACACCGC
The DNA here is from genome assembly GCA_012031775.1 of Candidatus Altimarinota bacterium. Lineage (GTDB taxonomy): Bacteria > Chloroflexota > Chloroflexia > Chloroflexales > Chloroflexaceae > JAAUTF01. Next base: position 7,285 of record JAAUTF010000090.1, read on the forward strand.
CCATGCCGACTATAGTCAGCAGACGGCAGCGCGGATCGTGCAAGGCTGCCAGCGCCTGTCCGATCTCATTGCTGCGCCCGATGAAGATCGCTGGCACGGCTGGCAAGGAATGCGAGCGCACCACGGCAGGTACCGCGTTCGTGGGCGCTAAACTGCGCGACTGACTGCCGCGCAGCTGTTGATAAAGCGCGTCGGTCTCGGGGCCTGGTTCGCTGCCAAGTTCGTCACGCAACAACTGGCGCAAAGATTGATATTGTGCGCTGGCAGCGCTCAGTTGGCCGCTAGCCACGAGCAACCGCATAAGATGGCGGTGAGCCTCCTCGTTGAGTGAGTCCATTGCTACCAGGCGGGTTGCATACGTCATGCCTTCGAGATAGGCCCCGTTGGCAAGTGTGTACTCGCAGAGCCGATGCAAGACCTGGCGGGCGAGCTGGGCGATCCGCTCGCGTTCGACCTGGAGCCATTCCTCAAAGGATTGCGCATCGGGCACATACAGCCCCTCGAGCAGTGTCCCGCCGTAGACATCGGCCGCCGCACGCAGATATGCAGCCTCTTCGTCGGGCGTAGCAGCTTGTGCGGCCGCCGCGATAGCAGCCACAAAACGTGCAACATCGATATCGCGCTTCATGTCGGGGTTAAAATCCACCTGCTGGCGCGCGATGAGCAAATAGGGGCCGAGCACAAATTTGAGGTTTGAGAGCACGTCGCGCAAATTCTTGCGCGCCAGCTGTTCGGGGAGATCGCTCCAGAGTAGCGCGGCAAGCAAATCGCGGCTCTGCGCCTGCCCAGTAGCGGCCAAATAATAGAGCAACGCTGCTCCCTTAACCAGTAAACTGCCGGGTGGAATGATTTGTCCGGCGTGGATCTCGGGCGTACCGAGCAGACGAATGCGGAGTGTGCTGCTCACAGCTATTCCTGCTAGACCCTTGCGGGTATCGTGGCGTATTTACGGGTGATTACGCGCTTCCAACACCTCGGCAATGATCGCTGCCAGTGGCTGCTGTTCCCCAGCACGCACCAACGCGGCGAAGGTGGTTTCACCGAGCGCAACACAGGCAGCGGTGCGAACGTGCTCGGGCATTACGGCTTGAAAACCGGTGGCTGTGGCGCTTGCATGGATATACGTAAGTTGTTTGCTGCACCGATCAGCCGGGCAGCCAAACCAGCCTGGCCGCGCGCAAGCACGAGCGAGCTTAATCCTTCGAGCGCCGCAGCTACGATCCAGCGCGGGCCTGTCGTCGAGCCAAGGCGCAACGCCGTGGAGAGCGCTTCGGTAGCTGCTGTGAGATCGCCCTGGGCAGCGCGCGCCCGGCCCAGCGTGAGCAGCACTTCACTCAAACCGGCGTCATCGTGCAGGTTGCGGAACAGCGCGACGCTCTCTTCGGCTAACTGGGCTGACACAACATAGTCTTGTTCACTATAAGCTGCAAGCGCCAAGTTATTGCGCATAAAGCCGATCGCCCAGGGAGCTGAACTGCCGCGCAAGACACTGCCGCATTCCTCGCACAGACGACGCACCTCCTCGGCTTGCCCCAGGTCGCGCGCGACATCGCTCAAGCCGAGCAACGATATCGCGAGCGCCTCCTGATCGCCGGTACGGCGATTGAGTTCCACGAGCTGCGCGTAACATGCGCGGGCACGTGCATAGTCGCCGTGTTCACGGGCGATCAGACCAAGCTCGTATTGCAAGGAGCCAGGGCCGTGCGCGATCGCGCCAAAAGTGCCGTGGAGCCGATGTTGAGTCAGGCCATCTTCAAGCAGCGCTATTGCCTGGCGATAATCGCCCTGGTAGCGCGCCTGGCGCGCCCGATTGATCAGCATATCGATCGAGTTCTCGTGCTGGCCGAGCGCACGCCGTAGCATCTGGCTTGCCTCGAACCACGAGCTCGCCTGCGCAAACTGGTGTAAATCCGAGGCGAGCCAGGCCGCCGTTGTCAAGGCCATCGCTCGTAAACTCAGCGCTTCATTACTTGCATCGGTCGTTTCTTGCGCCAGAATGGTCTGCAGCCAACTCAAGCTTTCGTGCTGGTAGCTGCGCAGGCGCCCAAGCCGCCACACCGCGACCAGCAAGCGCGTGCCGATCGTATGCTCGTTTTCGGTCAGCAGCCAGCGCGCGGCCTCGCGCATATTGTCGAAGTCGTGCTCATGCTGTACCGCCGGGCCAGCCGCTGCTGGCATAGTCCAGCGCTCAGCAAGCATCGTATAGTAGAGCGCGTGCGCCCGTCGCGCCGCAGCGCCTTCACCGATAGCCGCAAGCTGTTCGAGCGCATACTCACGAAGCGGCTCGACCATGCTGAGCCGCGTCGCTACGAGGCCGAGATCGGTATCTGCTGCCAGCCGTGCAGCATCATCGCGCCGCAACAACGACTTGTCGACGAGGGCAGCCAACTGGCCAAGCGACGTTGCAGTCACGGCCTCTGCGGCCTCGATCTGGCAACTGCCACGAAACACTGCAAAGCGACAAAAAGCGCGCTGTTCAGCAGCGTTCAGCAAATGCCAGGAATAATCAAATGTCGCCCGCAAGCTGCGATGGCGCGGGGGCAGATCGCGCATACGGGTCTCGAATACATCAAGCCCCTCCTGGATACGGCGCACAATCTCGTCGGGTTGCATCAGCCGCATCCACGATGCGGCCAACTCGATCGCCAGCGGCATGCCGCCAACCTGCTGGCAGATGCGCACGACTGCGAGCGCCGTGCTGCGCGATAGCCTGAACTGCGGCTGCACGATCGTGGCCCGCTGTATAAAGAGCTGAATAGCGCTGTAACGCGCCAGATAACGCTCCAGGCCATCAGATGGCAACATTACGGTTGGCTCAGACGGGTACGACAGTCCATCCAGTTCGAGCACGTGTTCAGCTTGCAGCCCGAGCCGTTCGCGCGATGTCAGCAGGATATGTAATTGGGGCGCGTGGTACAGCAGCGAAGAAATCAGATCGACGCCATCGAGGACGTGTTCGGCGTTATCGAGGATGAGCAGCAGCTGGCGATCGCATAGATGGGCAACAAGGGCGGCAAGTGGATCGTCGTGATCGCTCGTCCGTAAGCCGATCGCATCGATGATCGCGTAGGCGATGCGCTCGGCTCGATCGAGCACCGCGAGCGAGACAAAAACAACCCCGTGCTCAAATCGGTCGCCGTATACCCTGCTTGTCTCAAGCGCGAGGCGCGTCTTGCCCATACCGCCTGGTCCGACCAGGCTGATCAGGCGACCAGATGGCGAGCCCATCAGCGCCGCAAGGTGCTCTAATTCTATCTCGCGGCCAACGAGGGGCATTGGCGGCTGCGGAAGCTTTGCGCTACTACCGGCGAGCGATGACGATGCCGAAGGTGGCGGAAGCACTGCAAGAGCTGGGCGCTCGGAAAGTCCGGCGAACCACTGCGCGTCGAAGGGCGGTACAGGGCGTAACGCTTGCTGGCGAATACGTTCCCAGAACACTGCGGCATCACTGCCGTCCGCCGCGAAAACACCGTGTTCCACAAGGACAGCAATAAGCCGACGCAAATACTGTTGGCTTGGCGTGCCCGCACCGCTTTCCCAGAGCTGCACGCTGCGTTTTGTTACGCCAACTAGTCCGGCGAGCGCTTCCTGCGTGAGCTCGGCCTTTAAACGGAGCGAAACAAAGATGGCGCTCAGCGCGCCGTTTTCATATTCTGCGGGCTGTCGTTCGACCATAAAGACCTTGCGCTATTGGATCGCGCCGTAGTGCTGCACGAATACAGGCGAAATTGTGCCTCGACTTCCCCGAAATCAAGACGGACAAACCGCAGCGCATTACCATAGCGGGTGTTTTTGTACACGTATCATTTTCTTCACCAACTTTTCACCAGTATTATACCGCGAAAGGTGAAGTTTGGTGAGGCAAAGGCGAAATTTCGTCTTGTTTGCGAAGTGTTTCTGTTATGTTTTAATGCACTTTGTATTAAGAAGATATTAATGAGATAGCTATAACAGAACACACCGATCGCACAAAAAATCGCCTGTATTAGCCCTTTTCATCGACGTTTCATCGTTACGGCGGTTTTATACTCGCATCAGACACAGTAATTCTCAATAACAGGACGTACGCGGTCGGCGTCTTTCACTTGCAGTAGCGCAGTACTGCCGATCAAATCATGTGGTGTGGCAGCGTTGCAGCTACACCACGACGAACACCAATACTCTATCAGTAGGGACACAACACGAAGGGCACTGGAGGTTCTATGCTTACGACAAATCAGGCGAGCACCTGGATGGTGCCGACAAAGCTCGTTATTCCCCAACTGCGTCAGCCCTATCTACAGCGCCCGCGCCTGGCTGACCTACTGCGGAGCGGTTTGCAGCGTAAGCTCACGCTGGTCTCGGCTCCGGCCGGCTTTGGCAAAACCATGCTAGCGGCGGCGGTACTGCGCACAGAAACATACACCAAGCGCGTCGCATGGGTCTCGTTGAGCACGCACGACAACCAGAGCCTTCCTTTCTGGTCATACGTTTTAACTGCGCTCAACGAGCGATGTGGCGTCGGTGAGCAGGCCTTAGCGCTGCTCGATCGGGAGCCAGAGACACGCATTGCCTATGTGTTGTCGGCGCTGCTCAAAGATCTGGCGCAGCTGCCGCACGAAGTGATACTGGTGCTGGATGGCTACGACGTGATCAGCGAGCCGTCGATCCATACCGCGCTAAGCTTCCTGCTCGATTACCTACCGCCACAGCTGCATCTGCTGTTGCTCAGCCGGTCGACGCCGCCGCTCCCGCTTACACGGCTGCGCATCCGCCGCGAGATGCTGGATATCGACGCTGAGCAGCTGCGTTTCAGCGCCGCCGAAGCCGAAGCGTTGCTGGCTGAGCTTATCGGAGCCGCGCAGTGCTCGCCCACGACCGTGCAAATGGCAGCCCAGGCCGCGCAAGGCTGGGCGGCCGGGCTCTGTCTGTTCGGTATCGCCCTGAGCGAAGCGGCGACGAAGCCCTGGCCCTGCAGCGTGGGCAGCGCTATCTGTGTGGGTATCTGAACGAGGAAGTGCTGGCAACGCTGCCGTGCGAGACACAGCAGTTTATGCTGCGCACCTCGATTCTCGCCCAACTGACCAGCCCGGTTTGCGATGCTTTGCTCGAACAGCGCACAAGCCGTGCCATGCTACAAAAGCTCGAACAGGCCAACCTGGTACTGGCCGATACAGGTGCGGCTGCGGGTGTCTGTAGTTACCAGGCACCATTCGGCGACCTGCTATGGCAGCTGCTCGCCCAGCACCACGGCGAGGATCTCAAGTTGCTGCGCGAGCGCGCCAATGCGTGGCAAGCGGCGACCGCCAGCACCGCGCGTAACGCGCAGAACAACAAAGCCACCCCGCTCGTTCTACGCGATGCCGCAACCGTGACCGAAACCGAGGTCGCTTTTGTCGAGCCGCTTAGCGGGCGCGAGCTTGAAGTGCTTAGCCTGATCGCTGAGGGCGCCTCGAACAAAATTATCGCCGAACGGCTCTATCTGGCGATGAGTACCGTGAAGAACTATGTCAGCACCATTATCGCCAAGCTCGATGCCCACAACCGCACCCATGCCGTGGTGCTGGCGCG
>JAAUTF010000091.1 GCA_012031775.1 Candidatus Altimarinota bacterium
CTCCGCTGCCGCGACGCCCGACGGCAGCGCCGGGGCACCGCGCAAAATCGCCTCCAGGTCGTCACGGTGGATCTCGCGCCCGGTGGCGCTCTGCTCATCATCGCCGCGCACGTGCATATGATAAGCCGCGTAGGCCAGCAGTTCACGTTTCTGGTGCAGGCTCATGGGCAGCGCGGGTATCACGCCATACTGCTCACGCTGGCGCGCCGCCGCGCCGATCTTGCCGCGCCCACCCTTGAGCAACACGGTGACACAGGCGTCGTACAGTTCGGCACGGTTCTCCGGCAGGCTGCGCGAATCGTAGTAGATAATCGCGATAATGGTCAGCAAGAGCGGGTTGGTCGCCAGGTCGCGCACGCGCTGGTTGGCCTCCAGCGCGTCCCAGAGCTGCGTGCTAAAGCTGTGTGCTTGCTGATCGCGCTCGGCACCGCGATAGCCGAGTAGCCGGTGCAGGCTGCGGCTCCAGTTTGCCAGAAAGCGCTGCTGCTGTTCGGCATCAAGATCGTTGACCACGCACTCGTGGAAGCCCTGGCCAAGGCGCGCATCGCCCTCGTACGCCTTTGGCCGCGAGGTCAGCACATAGCGGCACTGCGGGTAGCGCTGGACGAACTTCTGCACGATCGCGCTGACGAGCACCCGATCGGCGGTGTGCGGCACCTCATCGAGGCCATCAAGCAACAGGATGGCGCGCCCTTCCTGACACAGCTTGCTGAAGAAATCCGCCGGCAAATCGAGCCCTTCGTTGTTGTAGTAGTTGCGCAGGCACTCAAGCAGCAGGCCGGAGTTGGCACCCGAGAGTTCGCGCTGGCGGCTTTCGCCAAGATACGCGCCGAGCTCGCGCAGCGGCAACCAGACCGGCACCGGCGGCGCAGCGCGGGTGGCAGCATCGTCAAGACCGAGATCGAGCAGCGGCTGCTGCGCGTCGCGGGCCAGCACCTCGCACAGGCGGATCGCCGTATAGTGCAGTAAAGTCGTCTTGCCGCTACCAGGTAGGCCGATGACTGCCAGCCGAGGCGCGCGCAGCACTTCGGCCCAGGTCGCGGCACGCTCGCGGGTGGTGAGTGTGGCTTCCTCTTTCCGCACACGCCGACGCACCTGCTCGATAAAGCGACGCAGACCGCCGCGCCCGGTCGTCTCGGCGGGCAACGCCTCGTGTAGCGTCAGCGAGACATAGATCTCGCTGAGGGGCATATCCATCTGGCGCTGGTCGATGCCGCGCAGATCGAGGGTGGCATGCCAGACGTAGAGCTGCTCCAGGTAGCGGCGCAGCGCAGCGCGGTAGTCGGCCTGCCCGCTGGCCGTCTGCTGGCCGTAAACATTGATGACGCCCGCGATCGTGGTGCCGGTGGCGTCGCCCTGAAACAGCGGCGCGAGCACCCCACCGTGGACATCGTTTCCCACAGCCACACCGATCGTCGCGTCGTCGCCGAACTGCTGGCCGACCTGATCACCGCCGACGATGTTCTCGGCGCGGAGTCGCCGATGCTCGCGCGCCCATATCCACGCCTGCCGCCGCTTGTTGGGCGGTGAGCGCGGCGATCGCGCTGGCAAAGGCCGCTTTCAGCGCCGGGTCACGGGTGGCAGCGTGTTGCTGGCGCAACAGTGCCAACTGGCTGGAAAGATCGCTCAACCGGGCCTCCTGTGGCTCAAGAGCTGTTTGTCGTGCAGTATACCGTATTGAATCGAGGTACGCGGTCAACCTGCAAGCTGTATGGTGCGAGGCGGGGTTTACCCTGAACGACAATGCAGCGCGCGGTAGACTCCTCACGGCGCGCAGCGCCGTTCCCAATGCCATGGCAATGCAGGGAACGTCGATGCTCCACGGGAACCCATCGCGTACCTCCTGTTATTCCTACGTATCCGACAGGTCAGCGGCCAGGCGAAAGCCAAGATCGTTAAAATACATGTCGGGGTTGTTGCGGTTACGCGTAGCGGCGCGTAAGCGCGCGGCGCGCGAATGCCAGCTGCCGCCGCGCACCACGATCAGCGTGTCCGCTGGCAGCGGTAGCGCCTCTTGTACCGGATCATAAGGGTAGGGGCGAAAGACACTGCGTGTCCACTCCCAGACATTGCCCGCCAGATCGGTGATGCCGTCTGGGGTTGCGCCGCCGGGAAAACAACCCACCGGGGTGGTCGCGCCGTAGGTATCGCCAAAGTTCGCGCGGTCGTCGGTCGGCTCGCCATCGGACCAGGGATAGGTGCGCCGCGTCGTTCCTCGTGCTGCGTACTCCCATTCCACCTCACTCGGCAGGCGGTAGCGGTGGCCATCGCCAAGCTGCTGGGTCAGCCAGGCGGCAAATGCACTGGCTTCATAATAGTTGATACCAACCACCGGGTGATTGGCGCGCTGGCGTCCCATCCGGACATCATCCCAGAAGGCCGGCGCACATTTCTGCGCACGCCGCCGATTGGGCCGTACATCCAGTGCGCTGTCATCACGCAGCAGCCAGGCGCGGCCTGCTGCATCCCACCAGGCCGCATCGACGTTGTAGCCATCAGCAGCGAGAAAGGCCGCATACTGCGCGTTTGTCACCGGGTAGCGCGCCAACCAGAAGCGCGGCAGGCTCAGCCAGGCTTCGTTTGCCTCGTTCGTCGGCCAGGTGCGCGCGAACGCGGCCAGCACCGGGTCGCGCGGTTCGTAGAAGCGCCCGTAATCCGCGCTTACCGCCGCGATCGTAGGCGCATCGCTACCCGGTTGGAAACGGCCTGACGGCATTTCGACCAGTGCCGGTGGTAGTTCGCATACGCCGGGCCGCAGGTCGCCGAGGCTGCCCAGAAAACCGGCGGCGCGCACCCGCTCCGCGGTGGTGACCGCCCGGCCTTCGACGACGCCGACCAGCTGATGGCGCAGGGGCCTCACGCAGTTGGTCGAACAAAGGTTCGGTGGCGATCAGCCGCTCCCAGCGCAGGTCTTCGCCGATCGTTGCCGCGAGAAGCACATCGCGCTGGTGCTGCGATGCATGCCCTGCCGGAGTGATCAGCCTGGCCAGGAACCGATACGGCACCGACGCGGTTTGCTGGCTGATTAAGTGCCCGATCGCGAGCACAATCGGCGTGTGCCAGCGCTCATCGGCACGCACGGCCAACAGTTCATCAACCGGTTCGATGCCGCGGACTAGTTCACGCCCGGCCAGGTATTCTTTGAAGCTTGGGTGAATGAAGAGGTAGACATCGCCGCTTTCATCCGGCTGGATCAAGCCGGCACGCTCGTCGATGTACTGCAAGAAGCGCTCGGCTCCTCCCATCGGATCGCGATGGCCAGCAGCGAGCAGTGCCTCAATCACCGTCAGGCGCAGATCGTTGCGGCGCAGGCTGCCCTCGTGCGTGCCGCCGCCATTACGATGCGCAGCGAAGGCCACCCGCGAGAGCAGCGGCAGCACAGTGCTGGAGTCACCCGGCAGCCCGACATAGGTGCTGAGCGCCCCAAAATCGCTCTCCGTCTTGCCGACCGCCTCCCACTGGCCAAGCAAGAGATCGACGCAGCGGCTGTAGAGCGTGCTGCTGGTGCCCGCCAGACGCCCATCGTTCAGCTGCACCAGCGCGGCCATGGTCAGCAGCAACGGTCGTTCGCCGATGCGGCGCAGGTCGGGGCGTTGGCGAAGCGCGTCGATCAGGGCGCTTGACCGCTGTGCGCGCTCGGTGGCAGGCAGCACCGTGGCGGGAATAGCCGCGTACCAGGCGGTGACAAAGCGCTCCATTTGCGCACGGTTCCACGGCAGCAGCACGGGATCAGGCCAGCGCGGCAACTGAAAGGCGCGCGCATTCCGATCGCGATAGACGCGCTCACGACAGGTGACAATAATGCGACAGTTGGGGTAGGCCAGTGCGAATTGATGCACCGCTTCCGCGAGGCGCGAACGGGTTGAAAGACTGGCCACTTCGTCGAGCCCATCAAGCAGCAGCAACAGTCGCCCGGCTTCACGCAATACACCGAGAGTCGGTGCGGGCGGCAGATCAAAGGTGAGCCGGTCGAGATAGGCGGCAATGGCCTGCCACAGCGTTTCGCCATCGACGGGTGCGACGGGCAGATCGAGCAGCCGCTGGGCGAGTGCTTGCAGCGGGATAAAAATCGGAACGGCCGTCGTCGGGTCGGGATCCGTGAGCAGGTCTTGTGCAAGCGAGAGCGCCACGTAGCGGAGCACCGTGCTTTTGCCGCTGCCGGCATCACCGAGCAGCACCAGATGGGGGGCGGACGCAATGGCCTCGGCGACCAGTTGTGGACCGACCAGGGTAAGTGCATCGGCCGCACGCACCAGCACGCTCAGGTCGTCTGCGGAGAGCACCTGCAAATCGATAAACTCGTCGCGGCGGGACACATCGGCATCACCAGCCTGATATGCAGCCTGGTTCGAGAGCGTACGATAGACCCGCGCCCAGAAGCGTAGATCGGCTGGTAACACCGCTGCGCCAACGTGGCGATCAAGTAGCGCTTGCGCACGCTGCTCGTCGCCTAGCGCGGCCAGCGCGTCGCCACGCAGGGTTTCGCGATCAATCTCGGTACGCAGCGCCTGCTCGACGTAGACCTGTGCCAACGGCAGACCGGGGTATCGCCGACCACTTTCTGCTCCCAGAGGCCGTGAAGCGGCACCGCAGCGAGGCGGCTGATCAGCTGCTGTGCGTAGGCCTGTACAATCGCCGCCACACTCGGCTTGCCGTCCGCGTTGACCGTGATTGGGCCAAAGACATCACCAGCAATATTTACCCCGATGCGAGTATGATCACCGAACTGCTGCGCTACGCGTCTAGCTACCGTGGCCTCAATCCCAGGCGGCTGATCCGCAGTGCGTTCATCAGCGTGTAGCAGCGCAGCGACCTGCGCGCTGCCATACTGCGCACGCAGCCGCTCAAGCCCCTGTTGGAACAGTGGCTCGCCTATCACTTCGCGCAAGCTGCGCAGATGATGCAGTTGTTCCTCAAGTGTAGCGGCCATCGAAGCGTAGCGACGACCCTTCTGTGGAGGCGACCCATCCCATAGCGATAGCTGTGCGTCAAACTCCATTGCACAGCTACGACTTATCAGAAGTATAGCACGTACCGCTCCGTATGGCTTCTCCGCAAAACTTACATATCTGTTGAACACGTCGGCGCACACAAGTCCGGGGTCACGTTCGCGGGGCGGACCGTATCGAGAGTGGGTCTGATGCGCTGGCGGTGCTCACGCCAACTGCGGCAAGGTCGATCTACACACTGCCTCGCTGGTTGTGAGGAACGAATAAATGCTAGTCAGTTTTGGCAGTAAAGACGCCAAAACTGACTAGCTTGCGGAGCTTTCCCCGATCGTAGTTACAGACCCGTACAGCCGCTCGGCCTATCGGTCACGATCACCGAGGCGAACGACCAGTCCGAGATCGGGCGCTGCCCACTGGTTGCTGGATCGAACGCCGTGAGCCGTACCTGCAGCGGCACCCGCACGTCCTCCGGCCAGAGAAAGCCATTTACATTAGCGACTCGGGGGCTATGGCCTGCGCCGATCCAGCGACGAATGCACGTGGCAGCGGTGGCAGTACCACGATTATTGCCAGCGCGCGATCTGGCGGTTCCAGCGCTCGCCGGCGCTCGCGTCGTCGCCGTTCGCCCAGCTTGCACGATGCCGACGGTGATCGCGATAGCAACCAGCGCGCTGGCACCGGCGACCCCGGCGAAGAGACGCTCGGCTGCGCTGCTACTAAACGCCGCCTCGAAGGTCTGGCCCTGCAGCCCGCTGATGACCGCAGTGACCATGCAGTTCGCTGGTAGGCTGAGCAGGAGTAAGCCCAGGAAGCAGCACCGCGATTAGCCAGCCGCCGCTAGGTTGGCGCTGCGGAGCCAGCAGTTGCGCCAGGTTGGTGTAGGCGACCCTAGCGACTGGCATCAGGTCGGTGGTGATCATGCGCACCTGCTGCGTGCCGCCGGTGACTTCCGGATGCCGTCTGCTTGCACCAACCTGGCGCAGCCCGTGCGCACATTCCCCGGCGGCCCAGGTCGCTCCATCTGTGTAGCGCCGGGGCCGCCCACAGTCGGCGTATGCTGTCTCTGGGAGTGGGGTTGGCCTGGTACGTTGATCAACAACGTGCTGACCAATCAAGTCATTATGGCTCCCCCGCAGTGGCCGACCTCACCCACGACCGCGACGCGCGCTTAGGAATGACGAATGCGCCAACCAGCGTACTATCCGCCATGCAGTTTGCCGCGACGGTACCTGCCAAAGGCAGGTAGTCTAGTTTCTTAGACCAATTACAAGCTGAGCCTAGCCTTGACCGCGTGTAGTTACGGTGCGATCGCCCAATAGCTCGTAAAAATACATTGTTAATGGCTTGAGCGCCTGGCACGTGACAATGATTTGCTCGCCAAAATCGGGGCCTATCACTTCATCGTCGATGAATCTGCGCTGCGCCATAAACTCTTTGTAGCGCAATAAATCAACATTGGGATGATCTTTAGGAAAGCCCCGTGGCGCAGTCTTGAGTTGTTCACCCATCAATGATCCGAACTGCTGCTGAAAGGTTTCAGCCTCGATAAGCGTACGCAATGGCGCTGCATCTTGCAGGATGGCTTCGCGGATTACCTGCAGTTCTTCACTGCTAAGGGAGATCGCGCCGCTGGCTATGATCGTCTGATCGCCTGGTTCGAGTCGGATATAATACAGGCGGCTGAGGCTTTTGCGACCGTCAGGCCCGATAACAGCCGACATTGCGGTGTTATAGGGTGATTTATCCGCACTGAACCGTACATCCCGATTGATGCGATGAATCACGTCTTTGGCCGTCATCGTGCGGAAGTCATCAACCTGATCGAAGCCGACGAGCACAGCGTCGATTAACGCCTCAAACGCTGCCCGTGCCTCCTCATATTGTCTGCGATGATCATTGAACCATTTGCGATTGTTATTGGCTGCAAGATCGCGCAGAAAGTCCAGCGTAATGTGTAGGGCCATGGGTTGCTCCTGGCTAGGACGTTGGCGATTGCGTGCTGGCACGATTCGCCAGCATCTTCTCGCTGATGGTTGGGCCGCGGCCTTCAACACTCCACGGGCAGACCTCGATGCAGATCCCGCAGCCACCGTTATCGCTAAAGTACGGCACACAGCGGTCGAAATTGACGTACCAGCGTTCTTGCCCCCGCACCATTTGCTTCGAGTCGAAAATGGCGTGCGGCGGGCAGTTGGTGACACAAATCTGGCAGCTTCTACAAAAGTCATCCACTCCGATGTCTTCAGGGGTATCTGGCAGCAGCGGCAGATTGGTCAGTACTGTAGCAAGTCGTACATTGGAGCCATATTTTTTCGTAATCATGGAGCCGTGCTTGCCTAATTGCCCGAGCCCGGCACTTATAGCGATGGGAACATGGAGAATTTCTGCCGAGGCCGCGTCAATGCTCGATACTGCACGAGCTTCGTGGCCAAAAGCGCGAATACGCTGCGCGAGTCGTATCGCTACCTGGCCCACTTCACTATAAATGGTGATGATTTCGTGACCGGCACTCTTTGAGGGTGTGGTCAGCATAGTCTCGCGGTCCATCGGCAACGCGAGACTGATTGCATAGCGGTACGGTACATCGTACCCTTCGTAGACGTGATGATCGCGCAATTCTGTGATTCCCACCAACGCCGCACCGACGTCGTGCGCCGTGGTCTTGATGATCGCGCTCATAGCGGTAGGGTCATCAACCGGCTGTTTAAGTGGATTCACAGGGCCGTCTTTGTGACGAATTTCCCAAAAACGGAGCAGAAACACCCTCAGGTTTGACCTCAGCGGGTAGCTTAGATGAAAGTAGAACTCTAAACCGCCCCATGGCGTCGTGTAATCGGCAATATGAAAGACTTTTCGGGCGCGGCGGTATTGTGTCTCGTCAAGCCCATTCACCACATTGCCGCTGACAGGCGGCTGTCGATACGCAAACGGATAGTCCGGCGGCGGGTAGGTATCGTGTTTCATTGCCCGGCTGACCCGAGTGGGGACACTCGTATTCGGTGCGAGGTCGGCGGCTTTAGCGGGTGGCGAGACATGTAAATCGGTGTCGCGCTTACCAAACGTCAAGGTGTCAAGCCAAATCGTCTCGCCTTTTAACTTCTTTCGTGCAAGCCACCATTGGATGAGGCGCCCGGGACCAGCAACAAAACTCAACAGCAACGCTATGGTCAGGATGCCCGTGGCAGACTGCTTCGCAAGGGCGATGCGATCACGTATTGTTCCTCGGTAGTGTTGATTGGGCAGCGATGTGTGCTTCAAACGATTCCCCCATCTGATAGAAAGATATAGCTGTCCTAAATAATGTGTAAAGTGGCCGTGTGGTTGCCAGCGGTTGCGCCGCCAGCAACCACACAAGCAAGTTCACAAACCTGTTAGAGTTGTTATATCTAGGAGCAATGTGTTTGCCTCCTAATTTATGGTATAGCTGTAATAGGACTGATTGCGCCTATTTAAGATGAGAGATACATTAGCAGCGCTGATCACCCGACGACGTTCGCCGCGAGAATGGCGTAACGGCAAATAAGGTATTCTCTCCAAAAGCGCTGGGCGCTAGGTGACGACTCCGCCAACGTCTGGTAGACTTGAAGCATAGGCAGATTCCTGACATCAATTGAACGGACGACCGGTTACCACACAAGTGATGTGGCGTGTAACAATGGAGTGGTGACATGGCCGGAACAGCGGTACGGGTACTTACTGTGCTTGAATTGCTACAGGCACACGACAAAATCACCGGGGCAGAAATCGCCGAACGTTTGGATGTCGATGCCCGCTCAGTGCGGCGCTACATCAAACAGCTTCACGCCATGGGGATTCCGGTGGAGTCGGAGCGCGGTCGCTACGGCGCTTATCAGCTTGAAAGAGGCTATCGACTACCGCCGCTGATGTTTCGGGAGGAAGAAATCATTGCCCTGACAATTGGTTTGCTAGTCATTCGGGCGTTTCAGTTCCCGCTGGACTCAGCGGGCATCGCCGGGGCACTGGCGAAAATCCAGCGAACCGTCCCCCGGCAGTTTTTCGATCAAGTGCAGGTTATGCAGAATATCGTACACTTTCATCCGGTTCTACCGACATCTAAAGTGGACAAAACTATTGTGGATGCCGTAGCACGGGGCGTGTGGAAGACGACATCCCTTCAGATTGGGTATCAATCTCGGTTCGGCGATGCCACTGAGCGGCTGTTCGATCCTTATGGCATCGTATTTTACCAGAGCGATTGGTACACGGTAGGCTACTGCCACCTACGCAGAGACATTCGCATTTTTCGTCTCGACCGCATCAGTGCCGTGCAAACCACAGACTGCAGCTTCACCCCGCGCCCAGACTTCGATGCGTTGGATTATGTTGTTCACGCGCTTAGCAACCCAGCAGACGTTACGCAGGTAGAAGTGTTGTTCAACACGACCCTAGAGGAAGCAATGCAGTCGATACCGCCGAGACTGGGTGAGTTTGAAGTCGTGGAGGGGGGGGTGGTGTTCAGGTGCCCTGCGCTTCGTCTCGATTGGATTGCAGCGCTCCTCCTCAGCCTCGACTTTCCTATTCGCATCGTCCAGCCGGAAGAACTGAAGGACAAGTTGCGTGGATTGGCACACAAGGCCCTCAGTTCGACTTTATCCACTCAGTAGACGACAACGAGCAGGCAGAGTGCGCCTGACTGAAGCCCGACTGCCAGGAAGGGACTAGCCATGAGCACCCTACCACCGTACCGTGAATGCGGCGCTGCGGGTGATGGGGCTGAGCGACGAGGCGCAGTTTCAGAACTCCTATCGCTGGCTGTGTAGTACTCGTGCATCCACCTGATCGATGAGCCGCACATTGCTTTTCACGATGGTCTGCGCAAGCTCTGCCGAACTGCCGCCAGTCAACCGGAGGTGCCCGCCGCCGCTGGTGTCTTTCAGCGACACCCCACTCGAAGTCGGAGCCGGTGAGTGGCGCCGTTGATCCGGCCCGCGATGACGGTCAACGTTGCCAGTTGCTGCACCCGAACATTTCCTAACACGTGGACGTTAGTTAGCGGCGGACACACTCTTTCCCACGTCCCGATGCTCGTTGCCAGGCTGGGCGTGATGGTCGGCTGAAGCGCTTCGCTGCGCCACGGCGGCTCGTTCATCTCCCAGGGCTTGCGCGCGTGGGCAACGGTAAAGGTCGCGCCAGAGCTGATGGTAACGGCCCTGCGCGAAGCGATCTCCACCGGCACCATTGGGTGGTATCGGCGGCCAGGTCGCTCTCGATGGCGAAAAGGCTGGTAGGAACGCATGGCCAATCCAGGCTTGCCAGATCGTGTCGCTCGCTCGGTGGAGCCGGTGGTCAGCACATCGGCTCAGGCGCGGGCGCAGCGCGTGCTGATCGTGCGCAGGTCGTGAATGAGCGCCCCCGAGCGAGCGTCACATGCGCGCCAATATGGCGCTGGTCTGCGCTATACATCAACGCCATAGACGATGCCCGCAGCCTCTGCACTCACATAGCCATTGCGCACATCGGCGCGCACAAGTTCAGGGTCGCGCTCGCGGGGTGGGCCGTAGCCGCCGCCGCCAGGCACCTGCAGTACACACATATCGCCGGGCTTAAAGGTGATCGGGATAAATCGCTCAAGTCGCTCGCCGTTTAGAAACACCGCACCTGGGGCACCGGGCAGGCCGCCGAAGAGGCCGGGGGCTGGGTTGCGCAACAGATCGGGGCGGATGGTGAGCGTAATCGGTTGTTCGGCCACGCACTTGAGGATGTATTCCACACCGAGGCCGCCGCGCTGCTTGCCAGGCCCGCCTGAGTCGATCAAAAGTCGTTTACTGAGAATCAGCACCGGCGAGCGCAACTCGGCTATCTCGACTGGCGTTACCGTGCTGTTGTGTGGGTACGCCACCGGCGGATGGCCGTCTTCGTTGGCCATTGCCCCCATACCGCCGTGGGGAAGCACATGGACGTTGAAACGCCCGAAGCGGCGATCGCTGCCGTTGAAGTGGAACGGGAAGATACCACCGGCAGCGGCTATTGTCTCCTTGGGCAACAAGGGCGCTAGAGCACCGAAGACGAGCGGTGGAATATGTTTCATCACCTTCGCCCGGGCCTTCACCGGCGCGGGGAAGGTACAGTTGACAATACTGCCTCGGGCGCAACAACCGTGAGCGGGCGCACCAGACCATCATTATTCGGCACATGGGGCACGAGCATACATTTGATCGGGTATACCGCCGTGGCATACGTCATATTGTAGGCCGCATTGATTGCTGCGTCCCATTGTTGGGGCGAACTACCGGCAAAATCGAAGTGCATCTCTGAGCCGGCAATGGTAATCGCCACCTTGAGCGTGAAGGGCGTCAGATAGCCGTCGCCAGTGACCTCGTGTGTAAAAACGCCGTCTGGCAGTGCGCTGATCGCTCGCCGCAGCGCAGCTTCCGAGCGATCCTGGATAGTAGCAGAAAGAAGATCGAGTGTGTCGAGGCTGTAATCGTCCATAAACTCATGGAGTTGCTTGATCGCCATTCGGTGCGTGCCGACGATCGCCCGCAAGTCGCCGAGAACGTTTTCGGGTACGCGGCAGTTCGCCTCGATAATCTCGATCAGTTCTTCGTTCGGCGCGCCCGCCTTATAGAAACGGGCTGGTAAGATGCGAATGCCCTCCATAAAAACATCATACGCCTCTAGGTCACCGAGATGACCGCCAACATCGGAGACATGGGCCACGGTACCTAGGAAGGCGATCACTGTGCCGTTGCGAAACATCGGCGTGACAAGATTATAGTCGGGTAGATGAGTCGAGCCGATCCACGGATCGTTGGTGATCAGCACGTCGCCGTCCTGAAGCGTTTCGATCGGGAAGCGCTTGAGCATGTGCTTCGTGGTGATCGGCAGCATTGTGCAGAACTGCGGCGGGCTGAACTGCGCCTGGGCAATGGCGTTGCCGCCAACATCCATAATAATGCAGCCGAAGTCGTGGCTTTCTCCAACGATGGTCGAGAACGAAGTCCGAATCGTCGCATTATCCATCTCGTCGGCGATGGTGACGAGCCGCTGCCACTGAATTTCAAGCGTGATCGGATCAAGAGGTGTGTTCATAGTGCGTGTTGTGGGGAAGCGCCGCAGGCGCACCCATACAAAAAGCCGCTTAGATAGTATAAACCCATCTTCTCACCTGGAATAATTAAGAGTGTAACATAGTCAGGTCACACATGTCAACTGTCAACAGTTGACTTGACAAATCACAACTGCTCCTGTATGCTTGCGTTACACACCGCAGAAACTTTATGTGTCTTTACGTGACTGAGCCGCCTGGGAGATCGTCATGACTGTTCCGGCTACCTACCGTTTTGGCTTTGACATCGGCGGGACGTTTACTGATTTTGTGCTCTGGAATACGCAGACCGGCGCACTGTATACGTATAAGACGCTCACTACGCCCGACGATCCGACGCAAGCGGTGATCGAAGGCTGGAGCACCTTGCTGGAACAGGTTGGTGCCGAGGGCAGCCAGGTAGAGCTGAGTATTCATGGTACGACCCTGATTACGAATGCGCTGATCGAGCGGAAGGGTGCGCGGGTGGCGCTTATCACGACGGCGGGCTTCAGCGATACGCTCGATACACAGCGCGAGATGCGTTACGATATCTATGATCTGCATTCGCCACCAGTAACGCCCTTAGTCGATCGCGAGATGCGCTGCGAAGTCAATGAACGTATCAATGCATTTGGTGAGGTGATCGTGCCGCTCGACGATCTTGCGCTGGAAGAGATTGCAGCTTTTGTCGAGCGCACCGATCCGCAGGCGGTGGCGATCTGCTTGCTGCACGCGTATCGTAATGCGGCGCACGAGCAGCCAGATCGCGGCCTTCCTGCGCGCCGCCACTGCCCCACCCTGGCGCCTCG